>JAUVBO010000614.1 GCA_030591195.1 Pseudomonadota bacterium | reverse complement strand
GCCAGGTCGAGGGCCGCCAGCGCCTGGTCGTGACGGCCGGCCCGCAGCCGTGCATCGGCGAGGGCAAAGATCGCCTCGCGGCGGGGCTCACCGCGCACGCGGGCGACGGTCTGCTCCAGCAGGCGGGTCGCCTCGGCGTGCTGGCCGGTGGCGAGCAGCACCGCCGCCAGCTCACCGGCCACTGCCGCCCCGCCAGCAGGATCAGCCGCGACCGCCGCCCGATAGAGCCTCGCCGCAACCGGCAGCGCCAGCGCCTCCCGGGCGCTGCGGGCCCCCTCGAGCACCAGCTCCCGATGGGCCGCCGCCTGTCCGCCGGTGACCACCAGCATCGCCCGCCGCGGGAGATCGGCGTCAGGCGGCTCGAGCGCCGCCAGCGCCCGCGAGACCAGCTGGCTCCGATCGGAGGAATCGAGCGTCGCCAGCAGAGAGGCCGCGAAGGAGCGGCTGGCGAGCATCACCCGCCCATCGTCCGCCTCGAGCAGCACGCCCTGCATCAGCAACCCATCCACCGCCAGATCTGTCACCGGCGCGTCGATCAGCCGGGCCAGCGTCCCACGCTCGACGCCGTCGTCGAACAATCCGACCCGCGCCGCCACGGCGCGCTGCTCGACCGAGAGGGCGTCGACCATCGCCGCGACCTGCTCCGCGGTGTCCGCCGTCGCCTCGCCGTCATCGACCAGCCGGACCAGCTCGTCGGCGCCGCCCCCGAGGCGCAGCTGGCGGGCGGTCGCGGTCCTCAACAGCTCGGCCGCCTGGCGCGGATTGCCCCCCGACCGGCGCTGGACCGCCCTGCCGAGCGCCGGGGTGACCCACCGCGCCGGAAGCATCGAAGCGGTCAGCTCGGCCGTCTGCGCCGCGGACAATGACCCGAGCTCGATCCGGTCGAAGATGCCACCGAGCTGCCGGTCGAGCTCGCCGCCAAGCCGGGCGGCGACGCAGATCAGCAGCGGGCCGTCCTCGCCCAGGCGCGACGCGGCGAGCAACGTCGACGTCAGCAGCCCACCGGGGTCGCCGTCGACGTCCTCGTCGAGGACCAGCAGCAGCGGCTCGGCGAGCATCGCGCGGACCGCGGTCGTGACCCGGTCCACGGCTCGCGCCTGCTCGGCGCCAGGCTCGGCGGCCAGCGGCGCCGCCGCAGGTGCCCCAGGCGTTGGGATCGGCCCGTCGCCTTGCCCGGCGTCGGGCGCCGACCGGGGCAGACCACGAATGACCCTCGCGCCCCGAAGCCTCGCCGCCGCGGCCAGCTCCTCGCAGAAGCGGCTCGTCCCGACCCCTCGCCGGCCGACCACCATCAGCCCCGAGGGCTGGTCGTCGCCGGCGACGAGGGCGGTGAGCCGACGCTCGACATCGGACCAGAGGTCCTCCCGGCCAACGAACCGCGGCTCTGGCAGTCCGTGGCCGACGAGATACTCGTCGGTGGTGGCCAGGCCCATCGCGTCGACCCGTTGCAGCTGCTCGAGCAGCTCGGCCGCGGAGGCCGGCCGGTGAGCCGGCTCTCGCGACAACGCCTGCGCCGTCAGGCGCCGCAGCGCCTCGGGAGCGCCATCGACCGGCAGCACCGGCTCCTCCGAGAGCTGGCGCGTTACCACCTGAGCGCCCTGACCGGCAAACGGCATCCGGTCCCAGATCAACAGGTGGAGGATCACGCCGACGGCGTAGAGATCACTGCCCGGAGTGGGCCGACCGCCAGCGAGCACCTCGGGCGCGATGAAGCCCGCGGTGCCACCGGGGAGCTGCGGCGCCTCCCTCAGCGAGGTGGCGAGGCCGAAGTCGACCAGCTTGATCTGCTGCCCCACGACCAGGACGTTGTCGGGCTTGATGTCACGGTGAACGACCCGACGGCGGTGGACAAAGTCGAGAGCACCGAGGAGCCGGCAGACCAGGGGCATCGTCTCAGCCAGCGACCGGCCCTGCGCCCAGGATGCCAGCGTCGGCCCTTCGACCAGCTCGCTGACGATGAACGGTTCGGTGGCGGACTTTCCAAGATCGAGCACGGCGGCGAGGCCTGGATGCCGTAGGCGACACAGCACCGCGTACTCGCGGTCGAGCTGTGCCAGGTCCGCCCCGGCCGCTGTCATCAGCTTCACCGCCACCGGACGCCGCCGCAGGCGCAGGTCGACCGCTCGCCAGACCGAGCCCTGCCCTCCCTCGCCGAGGGGGCACCCCAGCCGGTAGCGACCGCCAACGACCCGTCCAGACTCTTCCAATTCACGACCTTGTCGGTCCATTCGCCTCGTCCGTTCAACAACACCCTGGGGAACACTGACCCGTCGAATGCGTTAACCCAAGGATACACCGCGGTCGACCCGGTAGGGGTCCATTAGCGGATCCGCTTCACCGACGGGACCTTCGGTGCGCTCGATGAAGGAGGAGCATTTCAACCAGTCGCCCGAGTTGCCCAGGGACACCCGCGGAAGTATGCTCTGGCTGGATCGAGTGAGGTAGAAGACCAGACATGGACCTTGTCTTTGTAGCGATAGGCGGCGCGATGGGCGCCTGCTTGCGCTATGCGGTCGGCAAATGGGCTTCGAGCGCGCTCGGCAGTGACTTTCCGTACGGGACCCTCCTGGTCAACATGATCGGCTCGTTCTTCATGGGTGCGCTCTTCGCGTTGCTCGAGCACGAGCTGGTCGAGGGGAACCCGTGGAAGCCGTTGCTCGCGGTCGGCTTCCTCGGCGCCCTGACCACCTTCTCGACCTTTTCGATCGAGAGCCTGGCGCTGATCCAGCAGGGGCAGCTGTTCAAGGCGACGCTCAACGTCGTGATCAACGTCGTGACCTGCATTTCCCTCGCCTACCTCGGCTCACAGGTGATTATCAGGACCCTGTCGACCAAGATGACCTGAGCCAGCGGCACCGGCCCGGACTGTCCATCGAGTGACCGTGTGCGATCGTGTCCGCGGTCGAAGGCGTGATCGCCGGCCGCAGATGGTGTAGAAGGGTGTCGGGCGTTCGGTTCGATGAGGGAGGAGCCGGACATGACCAAGCGAAGACCTGGGAGGAGTCGGCCCGCGCTGGCCGCGGTCCTGCTGGTCGGAGTCGCGACCACCGCTGACGCCAACCCCAGCCATCAAGCGCAGGGGGCGCTCGAGCGCCTCCGCGCGGAGGCCAGCGCGCTGCGGGTCGTCTGGCCCGCGGGTCGGGCCCGACCCGCGGGGTTAAGCGGCCTCGCCCTCGAGCGGCCCGGGCGAACGCTCGAGCAACGCGCCCGCCAGCTGCTCGACGAGCTCCGACCGCTGGTGCTCGGCGGCCCGCAGGAGACCGTTGCCCTCACCGGCAAGCGAACCACGCGCAGCCGCCAGGTGCTGCGCTTCGAGCAGCGCTACCGCGGGCTGCCGGTCTTCGGCCGGCAGATCACGGTCGCCTTCGATCGGGCGGGACGGATCCACGCGGTCCACTCGGACGCGGTGCCGATCCGACCAACCGCCGCGGCGACCGAGCCGCGCCTGACGCCGGCCGCCGCGACGCTCGCGGCCTACAGCCACCTCAGCCGGATCACTCGCCCATCGACGGCGACCCGGCGGCAGCTCGACGGGCTCGGTCCGCGGCTGGTGCTGCTCGCCGATGGCGGGCCAGCGAGGCTGGCCTACGCCGTGGTGCTGCCGTTCCGCTTCGATCCTCGCGGTCGAGTCCACCTGATCGACGCGCGGGACGGGCGCTACCTCGGCTGGCGCCCCGGGGTGCTCTCCGGAGGACGCCCACCCCAGCGACAGGCGGAGGTGCGACGATGACCCGGCGCACCGACCAGCCCCTGGTGATCCTG
>JAUVBO010000140.1 GCA_030591195.1 Pseudomonadota bacterium | reverse complement strand
GTCCTGGCGGCGACACGGACGGCTCCGGGCCGGCGTACGAGGCGGGCAGCTCCACGCCCGACGCGGGGCTGGGGTGTGATCCGGCGAAGCACTGCAGCGAGGACGGGTTCCTCTGCGGCATCCACGAGGTCGCCGAGTGCGGCGCCGTGGACTGCGGGTCCTGTCGCTTCGCCCGCCTCGCGATCGGGCCCGGAGATGTCGTCGCGGCGCCCGACGGCACGGTTCACCTAGCCTACGTCGAGGACCGCTCGGTGTGGCACAGCCTGGCGAGCACCACTGCCCTCGCACCCGAGCTCGTCTCCGACGTCGAGGGCTCGGCGCCGGTGATGGCTGTGGGCGAGGACGGCTCGATCCACCTCGCCTGGGGCGGCGATACCCTGCGCTACGCCACGCGCGCCGCCGGCACGGGGAACCAGTGGCAGGTGGTCGAGGTCGGCGCGCTGGGCGACCAGGCAGCCAAGGAGATCGCCCTCGACGCCAGCGGGCGGCCTCACATCCTCTTCCTCGGCGAGCAACCGGCCCACGTCCGTCGCTTGATCCACGCCAGGCTGGTCGACGACAAGCTCGTCACGGCTGTGGTGGGGGGCGACGACGCGTTGCCCTCGTTCCCGCTGACCCTCGCCCGCGGCGCTGACGGGCAGCTCTCGGTGGCCGCGCGCCTCCACCCCGGGATGCTCGTGGCCCACCTCGCGCCGGGTGACGAGACGTTCGTCGTCGACTCCGCCGTCCCCGCGCTGCGCGATGTGCCGCGCGCGGACCTCATCGGCGACCTCGCCTCGACCTACACCTCCGACGGTACCTACCACCTGATCGCAATCACCGGACATTACACCTTCCGCTCGGGCACCCACGGTCACTACCTCAAGCGCGAAAAGAGCGGCAGCTGGCAGCTCGACGAGTTCCCCGGCGGCCGCGAGCTGGTGATCACCACCGGGCCCAACGACGGCATCCACCGCCTCTCCACAGGACCTTACTACTCGCCGCGGCTGTCTAGCAGGGGCGTCTACCTGGCGCCGGACACCCGCTGTGACGAGGGCCTGCTGCGCCTCGCGATCGACGCCAAAGACCGGCCCCACGTGCTCTTCAAAAACCACTGTGGCAGCTACTACGTTACGCCCGTTGCCCGCTATCCCGACGGGTTCTTCGAGTCTTGCGCCGAGCTCGCGACGAGCATCTGCAGCAAGGCCTGTAGCTGCAACGAAGAGGGCTGCTGCTACCAGAGCCCGTCGTGGACCTCCTGCAGCAGCTCACAGAGCGTGTGCGAAGAGGGTTTCCGCGAGCGGCACTGCCTGGACCGGACGACGCCGAGCCAGCCCGTGCTCGACTGCCTGGCCAAGGTCGACGAGGGCTCGTGCCAGGATGTCGACGGCGAGCCGCACTGGGTGCTTCCGGACTTCTGCGGGTCGAGCGACCCCTAAGGCCCGGCGTGGGCTATGCTGCCGTGCCGTCTCGTCGGGAGGTTCGATGCGAAGAACAGGCGAATGCGCCGCTCTGGTTTCCTTGGCACTGCTCGTCGCCGCATGTGGAGGGGCGGCGCCTTTAGCCGCTGATGCCGCGAGGGACCTGGCGCCAACGCCGGACGCTGGACCGCCGGACGCTGGACCGCCGGACGCTGGACCGCCGGACGCCGCCGGATCGGCCGACCTCCAGGCTGACGCCCTCGGCGCTGATGGTGCGGGGATCGCCGACGCGACCATCGCCGACGTGACCATCGCCGACGGGGGGCCGATAGACGGTGGCAGTGACGCGGCGGTCGACACGGGCCCGGCGGCCTGCACCGGGTTTCCCGCGAGCCTGGTGGGTGTGCGTCCGACGGTAACGGTCGAAAAGTCTGCCGGCCAGGCCGACAAGACGACCCAGGCGCCGATCGTCTTCGACGTCACCTTCAGCGAGCCGATCGACGTCGCGACCTTCAGCGCCAGTGACATCGAGGTCAGCGGAATCCTGCCAGCGGCGGTGCAGGTGTTCGACTCGGGTGACCACCAGCTGTTTCAGGTGCAGCTCAGCGGCATCGCCGACTGGCTCGCGACGTATCGCGTCTCGCTGCCCGGGGGGCGCGTCGCGGATCTGCATGGCGATCTCAACGAGACCTCGACCTCGAGCGATCCCACGGTGACCTATCAGGTCGAGCCGGCGACGAGCGTGCGCATCGGCCCTTCGGTGACCCCGCTGTTTGCTAACACGCTGCCGATCGACTTCGGCATCCAGTTCTCGCGGCCGATCAAGCCGGCTTCCTTCGGCCTCGGCGACATCCTCGACAGCGGCAGCGCGAGCGGCATCAGCTGGACCCTGTCGGAGTCCGTCGCCGGCCTGGCCTACAAGCTCTCGGCCACCGCCGTCGCCACGCCGGGGACGTTGAAGCCGGCGATCCCGGCCGGCGCCATCGAAGACAACCTCGGCGGGACCAACGTCGCGTCGGTCTTCGTCGGCGAAGCCGCGACCTACACGACCTTGCCGATCCTGACCGTCGCCGACGCTACCGCCGACGAGGGGGACAGCGCCTCGTTCTACGTCACGATCAACGGAACGCCGGTGGGCGACGTGACCTTCGACTGGTCGACCAGCGACGGCAGCGCCGAGGCGGGCACCGACTATGCCGCCGAGGCGCAGACCGGCGTCAAGTGGCAGCCGAATGCCCTGGCGCTGAAGGTCTCGCACCAGCCGGGCGACGACCTGCCCGAGCAGCACAAGGCCTACGCAGTCCAGCTGTCCAACGTCAGCAGCAACGTCTTCGTCGCCCGGAGCACAGCCGAGGGCACGGTGCGCAACGACGACCAGGGGCCCGCGATCTGGTGGGTCAACAGCGGCTCCTATGGGGCAGCCAGCCCCGAGCAGATGCTGATTGATGGCGACGACGCGTGGATCGTCGGCACCAGCACCAAGACCCAAGGGACGCTGCGGCGGGTCCGGCTGAGCACCGGTTCCGCTGATGGAGCGTACGTCCACGGCAACCAGACCTTCGGCAGCTGCATCACCGCCGACTCGACCCACTACTACTACGTCGTCAACAAGGCCTCCGGCCCCTCGGTCTACAAGCGGATCCACGGCACCAGCCAGAGCGAGGCGGCCTTTGGCAACGGGGAGCTGATGGTCAGCGAAGCCGGTCACGCGCTGACCTTTGCCGCCTGCAGCGTCGACGGCAACGCGATCTACCTCGCGGGCAAGCGGGTCAACGACGCTACCGGCGACTCGGCCTGGATCATCGAAAAGCGCAGCTCGACGGACGGGTCACTGATCGGCGCCTTTGGCAGTGGCGGTCGCCTGATCATCGAAGGCGTCGCCGGTCCTGCCACCGAGGAGAGCACCCGCCTGCGGGTCGTCGGTGGCCAGCTCTACGTGCTCGGTCACGTCGACGGCAGCTGGCAGCTGCAGCAGCGTGACGGGGGCAGCGGTGCGCTCGTTGCCGGCTTCGCCAGCGGCGGCGTGCTGATGATGGCGGACTACTCGATCGTTGCCGATGTTGTCCACCACGCCGGCAAGCTGCACCTGCTCGGCAAGCACAGCTGCGGTACGCGGCTGTCACGCCTCGAGGCATCGACCGGTGCCGAGGAGTGGGCGATCGGCTCGACAATGGACGATCCGGGCGCGCTGGCGATCGATGCGACCGGCATCTACCTCGGCGGTGCCAAGGCGCTCGCATTTCACATCGAGCGGCGCGAGCTGGGGGGCAAGCTGATCTGGGCCCAGACGGCGCTGCGGGATCGCACGCCTGCCAAGGCGACCACCATCGCCCGAATACCCGGACATTATGTCTATGCCGCCGGCTATCACGAGAGCAGCCAGGGGCGTGACTGGTACTATGAGGGTCGCAGCATCGACGATGGTCTGCGCTACACGCACGCGCCCGGCAAGCCTCCCGAATAGCGGCCCAGCCCAGGTGGCAGTACCTTTGACCAAACGTTGACTGTAGATTCTCAGCAGGAAGGGACCGCTCGTCCCCCGGCCAGAACGCAGGGCGATGATATCCTCGGCGATCGGGGATCACCGCGCAGAGGTCCGCTGCCGCTGAAATTCGGCGCCGAGCGTGATACTCCACTGGCGTGGGGAGAACCGACCGATGGCATCGCTCCTGGACAAACTACAGCTACTGCGTGGCCTAGCCAGCGGCGAGGTCGCCTACGGGGGCCCGCGGTGGGTCACCCTCGACGTGACCCAGCGCTGCAACAACATCTGCCTTGGCTGCAAGTTTCACGGCGCGCCGGATCGATCGCCCGTGTCGGGCGACCAGGGCCCGAGGATGCTGCCCGAGGCGCTGGTGCGGAGGATCTGCGCGCAGCTGCCAGGCGCCGGCACGAGCGAGCTGGTCCTGGCTGGCGAGGGCGAGCCGTTTCTTCATCCACGGCTGTTCGATTTTATCGCCGACTTCAAGCAGGCGGGCTTCTCGGTTCAGCTGTTCACCAACGGGACGTTGCTCGACGAGACCCGGGTGCGGTCGCTGATCGACAGCGGGCTGGACTCGCTCAACGTGAGCTTCTGGGCCATCGACGAGCGGGAGCACCGCGCGTGGCACCCCGGCGTGTCCCTCGAACACCTCGACCGGCGGGTCGAGGGCGTGGGTCGGCTGAACCGGGCGAGGAAGCTCCGCCGACGGGGCCCCCGAGTCAACCTTCAGTTTCCCCTGACCCGGGTCAACTTCAGGCAGGTGGCCCAGCGCGTCGACCTCGCGCGGCGCATCGGCTGTGACGCCTTGACCTTCGGCTTCTTTCGCGACTGGGTCGGCGCCCAGGCCGAGCAGGGACTGCTGCCCGAGGACATCGCGATGATCCGTGGCGACCTGCTGGGCGCCAAGAGGGTCATCGAGGCGGAGGGGATCGCACACAACATCGACCAGTACCTCGCCCACGGACAGTGGGGCCACCGTACCTGGACCAGGCTCCCGTGCTACGCGGGCTGGTTCCAGAGCGACATCAAGGCCGACGGGACGGTCAACGTCTGCGGTCAGTGCAGCGACGTGATGGGCAACCTGCTCGAGCAGGACTTCGAACAGCTCTGGAACGACGCCCCGTATCGTCGGTTCCGGCGGAGAAGCTCCAGCGTCGAGGGGCTGGCCTCGCTCGGCTCGACGTGTGACTGCGCCAACTGCTGCCTGGTCAAGGACAACCTGCGCGTCCACCGGATCTACCGGCACCTGGCGCCGGTGCGTGACCGCGTCGGCCGCCTGCTCGGTGCCAGGGCTCGCAGGACGGAGCTCCGATGAGCTCATCGATCCTGGCCCTCACCACCAGGGCGCTTCAGGCCGCCCGGGCCCTGGCCACCCGGCGCATCAGCTTCGAGGTCGACCTGATCCCCCTGCACTATCAGGGCGTGCCGCTGCGAAAGATCGCCAACTGGCTGCTGACGGAGAGCTCGATCCTGGTCAGGCCGTCCCGACCCTGGGGCATGCCGACCGTCCTGCAGGTCGAGCCGACGACCCGCTGCAACCTGCGCTGCAAGGTCTGCCCCGTGACCTCAGGGCTGGGCCGTCCCCGGGGCGAGATGGACCTCGGGCTCTACCGGCGGTTGATCGACGAGCTGAGCCAGCACCTGCTGCTGATGATGTTCTGGGACTGGGGCGAGCCGTTTCTCCACCCTGCCGCCTACGAGATGATCCGCTACGCGAAGCGCGCGGGGATCAAGGTCATGGCCAGCACCAACGGCCAGCTCTTCGCCGATCCGCGCCACGCGCGCCGCGTGGTCCGGTCGGGCCTCGACGTGCTGATCTTCTCGGTCGACGGGCTCGACCAGCAGACCTACGAGCAGTTTCGCGACGGGGGGCGGCTCGACCGCGCCCTCGAGGGGATCCGCCAGGTGGTGGCCGAGAAGCGGCGCCAGGGCGCGGAGACCCCGCTGGTCAACTTCAGGTACATCGTCACCCGACACGGCGAGAAGGACCTTGGCCGGGTCGAGGCCTTTGCCCGTGAGCTGGGCGTCGACGTCCTGACCCTGCGCAGGTTCCACGCCATCCCCGGCCGCGGCGAGGCCTGGGACCAGCAGCCCGAGCTGGTGCCCAGCGAGAGCAGGCACCAGCTACCCGCCCTGGCCGCCGGGACGATGCAGCCCACGCGGCTGGTGCACAACCCCTGCAAGAACCTCTGGAACTGCCCGACGGTCCACTGGGACGGGACGATCTGCAGCTGCTTCATGGACTACGCTGAGCGTTACCCGCTGGGCAGCCTGGGGCAGCGGAGCCTGCGCCAGATCTGGACCGGCGCGGCCTATCGCGGGCTCAGGAGGGGCTTCCGGCGGCGCTACACCGACCTGCCGCTGTGCGGCGTCTGCAGCTCCGGATTCGAGGGCGGCGACGTGGGCCGAGAGGCCAACTCGGACGTCGTCTTCTTCGACAACCCGTCGCCCGGGGCGAGGCGCTGACGATGGCCACGCTCGATCGCGATCCGGCGCTGTCGGTGGTGGTGCAGATCCAGCGCGACTCGAGCCACTTGCGCTTGATGCTGCGCAGCCTTCGCGCCCAGAGCGCCAGCGGCCAGCTGGAGCTGGTCGTCGTCGCGCCCCGGCGGCTGGCGCTCGCGCTGGAGCCCGCCGAGCTGGACGGCCTGCTGTGCCACCAGGTGATCGAGGTCGCCTCGCCGATCGACGAGGGCGAGGCCAAGGCGGCTGGCGTCGCCGCGGCGCGGGCGCAGCTGGTGGCCTTCGTCGAGGACCACTCCTACCCCGATCCGGGCTGGGCCGCGGCGCTGCTCAAGGCCCACCGCGAGCTTCGGGACGTCGCCGTCGTGGGCCCGCTGATGGACAACGCCAACCCCGACCGCGCCGCGAGCTGGGGCTGCTTTCTCGTCTTCTACAGCCAGTGGCTGTCGGCGCGCGGCAGGCAGTTCGTGTCTCACCTGCCGGCGAACCAGTCCTGCTACAAGCGGCGGTGCCTGCTCGCCT
>JAUVBO010000786.1 GCA_030591195.1 Pseudomonadota bacterium | reverse complement strand
TGCCCTGGGCTGAGAACGCCAGCCGGATCAACGGCAGCTCGACGGTCGCTGCCCGCCCGGCCTCGGTCGGACGGATCGCCAGCGCCCCGCCCTCCGGCTCGACGCCGAGGGTGCGCAGCAGGCCGACGAGGAACATCGCGTGGTGGTTGCTGTTCATCACCGGCCAGTCCTTCATCGGCGTGGCGACGCTGCTCCAGGCCTTGCCACTCCGCGAGCTGACGCCGTCGGACGCCGACCAGATGTTGTACCAGAGCTCGGGAAATGCCTCGGCGTGGGCGGCGAGGCTCTGGCGCTCGAGCGCCGACCAGGCCCAGTCCGGACGCCGACGGGCGTAGGCCCAGGTCTGCAGCTGGGCGACGGCGGGCCAGACGCTGCCGCCGGGCCACTGGGTCGGACCGATAGGCGATCCCTCGTCGAGTCGCTGGTGTACCTGCTCGAGCAGCGCTCGCTCGCTGGCACTGTCGAGCACCCCGGCGATCACGCCCCAGGGCTGGGCTTGCAGGTCGATCGAGTCGTCACCCTTGGCCACCGGCTGGTCGTCGTTGTCGCGCATCCAGGCGCGGATGAACCACTTGCCGTCGACGTAGGCCTGCCGTGCGGCCGGCCTGAGCTGCGCGGCGTAGGCACGCATCCTCGCGGCCAGCGCCGCGTCCACCGGCGCGATCTGGGCCGCGAGCAGCGGCAGGGCGTGCACCGCCATCTGGGTGTTGGGGACCGACTCGCCGTGCTTGATCGTCAGCTCGGCGCTGTAGCGGTCGCGGTCGGCGGCCCAGACGATGCCGTCCGACCAGTCGCCGTCCCAGATCCGCACCAGCCCGTGCTCGCCGCGTCCGACGAAGTCGATCAGGTGGCCCACCGCCCGTCGCACGTGCTCGAGCACCGTGCCGGAGACGCCCGCCGACCGCGGATAGAACGGCACCTGCTGGCCGAGGAAGGCCCGGTCGCCGGAGGCCGCGAGGTACTCCGCGAGGGCGAGGAAGAAGAAGATGTCGAGGTCCGAGGGGTACTGGTGGATCACCGCGTCCTCGGCCACGCCGTGGCCGTGGTAGCTGTAGCTGATCCGCCCCTCGTCGGCGTGGGTCAGCGCCATCATTAGCTTCAGGTTGTCCCGGGCCAGCGCGGGATCGAGGTAGCTCAACGCCAGGCAAAACAGCGCCTGGTCCCGCGGCGCGCCGTCGAAGCCGTGCAGGTAGAGGTAGGCCGAGCCCTGGGGCGTGACGCGGGTGTCGAAGTAGTCGAGCCGCGCGGTGGCCGACAGCAGGTAGTAGGCGTGCCAGGGCACCTCGCGCGAGAGCACCGGACTGCGAGGTGTCGAGAAGTAGGCCAGCCGGTCGCGCCAGTGGCGCTGGGTCTCGTTTAGCGAGTCGGCCGAGGCGCCGCGATGGCGTGCTAGCAGTGGCTCGAGCTCCTTGCCCTGCGGGAGGTACCCGTAGGCGAACCGGAGCCGCTTGACCTCACCTGGGCGGAGCTCGACGTCGTGACGCAAGATCAGCGCCGCTGGCTGGTCGAGGGCGTCGTGGGGCTTCATCAGCTCGCCAGGCCGGCCGCTGCGCGCGGCGGGCGGCGCGGCGATGTCGTGGGCCTCGCCAAGGAACGCCTGCTGGTCGGTGTAGATCTGGGTCGGATCGGCGTCCAGGGCGGCGGCGAAGACCGTCGCCGGGAAGTGATCGACCCGGGAGACCGCGTCACGTCCCGGCCGCTCCTCGCCGGCCTTCAGCCGGTAGCTCGCGAGCACCGCGCGGCCCTCGCGGGTCAGGCGCTGCTCGAAGGGCTGGTTGAGCCGGGCGCGCTCGCGGTCGGCTCCCCGGGCGAAGGCGGCGCTGCGTAGCAGCTGGAACGCGGCCTGGTGACGGTTAACGTCCCAGTACTCGTAGTGGCGCAGGCGGCGCGACCGGCCGCTCAGGTTGTGCAGCTCGACCTCGTCGATCACCAGCGGGTCATCCCCCGGGGGCGTGATCACGCGCCGGACGACCCGCAAGCCGTCGTGCTGGGTGGCGGTCTCGTAGTAGCCGAGGCCGAAGACCCGCCGCGTGGTCGCTCCCGCGGGGCGCCAGCGGTGGGCGGTGTTCCAGGCGCGCTGACCCTCGCCGATGATGCTGAAGCCGCCGGCGTAGTTGCCGCGATCGGGCTCGAGGCGGTTGTAGAACGTCACGCCGCGCTCCTGACCCACGAGCTCGACGTGGCCGTCGTTGTAGGCCACGGCGTTGACCCGGTCGTTGCCGAGCTGGTGGAAGTGCTGGCGGGCGTCGTCGACCCGGGTGTGCTCGTAGCTGGCCCGGGGATCGGTCAGGTGGTCGATGGTGTACTCGTAGACCGGGAGGCCGGCGTCGTCGTTGCGGAAGAAGCCGAAGACCCCGTTGCCGAGCTCGCAGGTCGGCACTTGATCGGGGCGGTCGAGGGGGGCGGCCTCGCACCCCCGAGGCCGATCGGGGACCTCGAGCGGTGGGACTGATAGCCCGTCGATGCCCGCGTCGGCGCCCAGCGGGCTGGTAGTGGGCGTCGCCGTGCAGCCGCTGGCGATGCCCGCGGCGAGGGAGATCATCGGCAGTCGCGAGAACAATCTGGCAGGCATCTTTTCTCCCCTGGTCGACTCGATGGATGTTGTGGTCCCTGGCGCGGCGCTCGTGCGACCTGCAAGCCACAGACCATCCTTGCCGAGCAGCCGAAGGCGTTGGAATTGCCCTGGTGCTCGCTGGCGGCGCTGTCAGCGGTGTGCAGCCGACGGTTGGCGAACCATCGACGGGGGTTGTCGGGTCAGAGCCTCCGTGGTTTCCCGGATCTACTGGCTCTCGGCGTCGCTGGCGGGTCACCTGCTGGCGACCATCGCGCTGCGGCCGATCACGCGGTCGCCCGGCGTCGCGCTGCCTTCGGCGGTCGACCTCGAGCTGGTCCGACCCCCGGCGCAGCGCCAGCCGCCCGGCGTCCCCGCTTTACCGCCGACGTTGGCGCCGCGTGCGCCGGCGCCCCGACGCCAGGCGCGTCGTGGGGCAGGGCGCGTTGCGGTCCGCGATCCGGTTCGCGATCCGGCACTCGACTCGGTGGTCCTGGCGATGAGGACCGCGAGGCGTCCCGAGGCGGCGCAGGGCCCGACCTCCAGGCCAGCGGCGGTCGGCACGTCACCGACTGCTCCACGAGGTGCACTCTATGCGGCGGATCCCGACGCGGGGCCTCACGATCGGTACCGCCTGCGC
>JAUVBO010000196.1 GCA_030591195.1 Pseudomonadota bacterium | reverse complement strand
TGAGCTAAAGATGATCATGCGCGCCAAGTCCGACAGCTACGACAGACCGAGCTGGTCCGCCACGCGGCTGACGGCCGGTGAGCTGTCGACCGAGGACGTCTGCCCGGGAATTGTCCGCATCCGGCTCTCGAGCCGGCTGATCCGGCTGCAGGGGATGCAGGTCTCGCCCTACCTGGTGGGAGGCCGGGTGCTGATCGACAGCGGGTTCTCGCACCTGCGCCACCAGGTCGTCGGCCACCTCGCGGGTCGGTCGCTCGAAGCCATCGCGCTGACCCACCACCACGAAGATCACGCCGGCAACTGCGGACCCCTCGCGCGTCGGCACGGCTGCCCGGTATACCTGCGGCACCCCGACCAGCGCTGGTCCGAGGGGGTCAGGCGGCTGCCGGCCTACCGCCAGGTCTGGTGGGGCGTTCCGGCGCCCTATGATCCGGTGGAGATGCCGCCGCTGATCGAGGTCGGGCCTCACCGGCTGCGGGCGATCCCGACGCCGGGCCACTCGGCCAGTCATGTGGCCTTCTTCGACGAGCACACCGGGGCGCTGCTGTCGGGCGATCTCTACGTCGCCGCCGGAGCGTCAGCGGTGATGGCCTACGAGAACCCCTACCTGCTCGCCCAGTCGCTCAGGCAGGTCGCGACCCTCTCGCCGACAGTGATGCTCACCGGCCATGGCGTCACGGTGCCGGGGCCCCAGAGCTGGCTCTGCACCAAGGCCGCGCGGATCGAGGAAGCGGCGGCGCTGGCGGTCAAGCTGCGGAATCAGGGCCTCGCGGCCGACGAGATCGTCCGGCGCGTATTCCCGCGGGGGCGGGTCAAGGACCTCTGGCTGCGTACGATCACCGCGGGTGAATTCTCGCGGCGCAACTTCGTCCGGGCCGCCATCGCTCACCGCCCGTAGCCGTGCTCGGCGACGGGAGTCGTCTTGGACGAGCCTTCAGCCCTCGTCGCTCTCCGGGGTGCCGGCGCAGTGGGCCTGGCGCTGGAGCAGGTCCTCGAGCGAGATCCGGTCGAGCACGCCGTTGATCTCGGTCTCGACCTCGGCCCAGACGTCTCGCGCCACGCACTGCTCGGTGCGCGGGCAGACGCCTGGATCGCCGACACACTCGATCAACAGCGGGGCGCCCTCGAGGGCGCGGATCACGTCGCCGACCGTGACCTCCTGAGGCTTCCGGGCCAGCTCGTGGCCCCCGCCGGCGCCGCGGCGGCTGCGAATCAGCCCGGCGTTGCGCATCCCGGCGAAGATCGAGTCGAGGTACTTTCGCGAAACCCCCTGGCGCTCAGCGATGGTCTGGGCCATCAACGGACCCTCACCGTGGTGCTTGGCCAGCTCGTAGAGCGCTCGGAGGCCGTATCTACTGCGTGTTGACAGTCTCACGGGGACATCGTGGCTCCGCGAGTGCTCCTAGTCAAGGAAGGGAACCCGGCATGATGGGACCCGGGACACGCCCCTAAGATCACGTCGCCAACGGTGCTATCATCGGGCACCACCGAGCGCGAGGGAGGACGATGAGCGCGGATCAGGCGGAGGAGGGCGCACTGCGGCGGGCGGTGCTCGAGCGGGTTCGCCGCTGCATGGACAACCTGGTCGGCGGCAGCGGGCACCTCGGCGCCTATGTCCTCCAACGAGACAGCTTCGAGATCACCTGGGTGGAGCCGCTCGAGGGCGGTCAGCGTCGCTTCCACTTCAGGGTCATCGGATCCTTGCTGTCGGAGTTCGCCTGCGCCGAGGCGGTGGAGGACGGGCCGGCCGAGCCCGACCCCTGGGCCCCGGGCCCCGAGCAGCTCGAGGGAAGCCTGGTGCTCGACGAGGACCTCGGCATCGCACTCGACGGGGACGGGCGAGTCCAGCTGCGGCCGTGGCGCACGCTCGATCCGCAGTTCTGGCTCCACCCCCAGACGGGCTAGCGAATCGGTGACCGGTCGAACCACATCTGCGGCGCGGGTGGAGTCGCCGGCCCTGGCGCCGACGTCGGGCGCTGACGCGGCGCGCCTGCTGCGGCTGCGTCGCCTGCTCAGCGGTCGTCGCTGGCTGAGCCCGCTCGCCTCGGGCCTGCTGGTGTGCCACCTGCTGGGCATGGCGCTGGCGGGGTTCTCCCAGGGCGTCTGGCCCGGCCTGGCCTACATGGCCACCGCCCTCGGGCTGGTGGCGGTGCCGGTCTGTAGCTGGGAGATCGCCCGGCGGATCGACGGGCTGGTTTGCCGGCGGGACCGCCGTGCAGTGGTCCAGGCGGCGATGCTGATGGGCTTCGCGCTGACCTTGATCGCCATCACCCCGGCGGTCTTCCGCGGGCTGCGCGGCGTGCCGCTTCCGGCGGTGGGACGGGTCCTCGAGCTGGTCTCGGTCTTCCTCTCGATCTCGGTGGTCAGCGGCCTGGTGCTGCTCGGTCTCGGGCTCGCCGATCTGGTCTACGAGGCGACGACCCGCTTCAAGCACCTCGCCACCCGCCTGATGTTCCTGGTGACGGTCACCGTCGTCGGCACCTTTCTCTGGCTCGGGTTCCTTGGCTGGCAGGCCCATTGGCTGGTGCTCTGGGCGGTGGAGCAGGGGCACCTCGAGCCCTACGTCCGCGGCCTGGCCTACCTCGAGCAACTCGCCGGGACCTACATCGGCAGCCTCGCCGGCGCCATCGGGCTCGAGCTGCCCTTCGTGCTGTTGCTCGCCTGGCGCTTCGGGCACAACGCCACCGCGAGCCTGGTGGAGCTGCAGGAGGGCTTCAAGCGGGTCGCGCGGGGAGACTTCGACCACCCGGTGGCGGTGATCGGCAACGACGAGGTGGCCGAGATGCAGCGCGGCTTCAACCAGATGCTCGAGGCCACCGCCGAGCGGCAGTTTCTCGAGACCGCCTTCGGTCGCTATGTCTCTCCGGTGGTGCTCCAGCGGATCCGCGAGACGCGCCGCGCGCAGCTCATCGGCGAGCGTCGCGAGGCGACGGTGATGTTCTCCGATATTCGTGACTTCACCGCGATCAGCGCGCAGCTCGCTCCCGAGGAGGTGATCGCGCTGATGAACCGCTACATGTCGCTGATGATCGACACCATCGCCCGCTACGATGGCTACATCAACAAGTTCGTCGGCGATGCGATCTTGGTCGTTTTCAACGCGCCGCTCGACCAGCCGACCCACGCCCTGCGGGCGCTCTGCTGCGCGGTGGCGATGCAGCGAGCGCTGGCCGAGGCCAACCAGCGCCGCGATCTTGGCCAGTGGCAGCTGCGGATGGGGATCGGGATCAACACCGGCCCGCTCGTCGCCGGGACCCTGGGCAACGAGCGGCAGATGGAATACACGGTGCTCGGCGACACGGTCAACGTCGCCAGCCGGGTGTCCCACGAGGCGGGATGCGAGGTGGCGGTCACGCGTCGCGTGCTCGAGGCGGCCCGCGCGCAGGCCGGCGCGCCGGCCGAGATCGCGGCCACCTCCCTCGGTAGCGTGGAGCTCAAGGGCAAGGGCGAGGTGGCGTTGTTCCTCGTCGACGAGCAGCTCGATCGGCTCGAGCAGCTGCTCCTGGCGGGGGATGTCGCGCTGGGTACGGGCAGCGGAACAACAGGCGCGGCAGCCGTCCGCTGACGTTGGACCTGTGCGCGTGGCGCCGCTGCTCAGGCGTGCTTGCTAAGCAGCTGGCGCAGGCCTTCACGCAGGGTGTCGACGGAGTCGATCCGCTGCTGCTTCTCCTTGGCGATACAGGAGAGGATCAGCTCCTCGAGCTCGCCGGGGATCGCCGCGAAGGAGGAGGGGCGCGGCGGCTCGGTGTGCAGGTGGTGGTAGAGGATCTCGCCCTCGATGAACGGCGGTCGGCCGGTGAAGACCGCGAACAGGCTGCAGCCGAGGGCGTAGATGTCGGCGCGGAAGTCGATGTCGGTGCCGCGGATCTGTTCGGGGGCCATGTAGAGCGGCGTGCCGCGGATCTCGGTCCGCTTGATCGACAGCTCGTGTAGCACCCGGGCGAGGCCGAAGTCGCCGATCTTCACCACCCCGTCGTTGGTCAAGAAGATGTTCTCGGGCTTGATGTCACGGTGGAGGATCTTGCGCGCGTGGGCGTAGGACAGCCCGGCGCAGAGCTGGTCGGCCACCAGCAGGCCGCGGCCGAGAGGCAGCGGGCCATTGCCTTCGATCACCTTCTCCAGCGTTCGGCCCTCGACATACTCCATCACCATGAAAGTGAACTGTCCGTCTTCGCCCTGATCGAAGACGGTGACGATGTTCGGGTGGTTCAGCCGGGCGAGGGACTTGGCCTCCTGAAGGAACATCGCCTGGACCTGGGGGTGCTCCCGCAGCTCCTCGCCGATGACCTTCAGCGCGACGTCGCGCTCGAGCACCACGTCGCGGGCCTTGTAGACCACGCCCATCGCGCCGCGGCCGAGCTCGGCGACCCGCTGGTAGCGCTGGAGCCCGGTAGTCGCGGTCTGCCCCCCCCCGCCGGCCGGAGCGGAGGCGTTGGCGTTGGGCAGGGCACCGAGGGCGATGCCGGGTGGTCCCGCCTCGGTGGCGGCGACAGGCGCCACCGCCCGCTCGGCGGGGCTCGATGGGGTGCGTCCCAGGGGCGCGGCCCCGGCTGAGGGAGCAACCGCGGACGGCGTCGCCGCCTGCCCCCCCCACATCCCCACGGTCCTCTCCATCGCCGCCGCTCCGGGCGTCACGGGCTCCACCGGCGCCCCGTGGGGCGTCGCGTCGAGGGCGGGTAGGCTGATGCCGTTGGTCGGGAGGTTCGATGGCGCGGCGCTCCCCCCCGTGGGGTCGAGGTCGATCCCACCGCGCAGCGCCGCCATCTTGCGCTCCTTGGCGAGGTTGATCGATAGCACCTGGACCCGCGTGTCCTCGTAGCGTACCGAGCGCTCGGTGGTGAAGGCTCGTGCCTTGATGTTGATCACGATCCGCTGGTGGCGCGGCACGGCGACCATCACCTCGCCGCGGCTGTCGGTGCGGTACTTCTTCGCCGGGTTGGCGTCGGTCCAGATCTCGGCGTTGAGGATCGCCTCGTTGTCGTCGAAGACCAGCACCCGCACGTCTGTGTTCTTCGGGTCGAGGTCGAAGCGCAGGTTGGTCGTGCTGTTCTTGGTGACGACCATCGGCTGGGTCAGGTCAGCCGGGAGCTGGCGCAGATCGCCGCTCTTGTAGAAGGTGCCGATCAGGTGGGCGTAGTACTTGCCCGCCGGCACGCCGGACATTCGACAGAAGGCCTTGACCCCGACGCAGCCGTAGCGCGTCGTCTTGAGGCTGGCGTTGAACACCCGGCGGTGGAAGGCCTCGGGGTCGTCGATCATCGGCGGCTCCGGCTTGGTGGTGAACAACAGCTTGAAGGCTGGCTGGTCGGCGGCGTTGTCGAGACCGATCTTGACCTTGACCTCGCCGGTCCCGCGGAAGATGCCCGCGCCGATCCAGACCACCAGCAGCACCCCCAGGCCGGCGAGGGCGTAGATGAACGGTGGGTTCCAGCTGACGAGGCCGAAATAGCGCCCGCGGGTGTCGTCCGTGAACTCGAGCGCGCCCTTGGCGGCGGCCGCGACGTTGAAGTAGACCAGCTCGATCTTTGCCCGGCCTCCGAGGGTCGCGCGGAGCCGGTAGAGCAGCACGCCGCTGGCGTAGTGCTCGACCGCCATCGCGCTGAGGCGCTCGCGCACCAGGCGCTCCACCGTCCGCCGGTCGTCGACCACGTCGACCGTCCCGACGGCCTGGATCAGCGCATCGTGCAGCAGGTTCGGGTGAACCTGGTGGGGGTAGTAGAAGGGCTCGGCGCTGCCCGCCAGGGGGGCGAGGACGATGCGGCCCGCGGTTCCATCGCGCAGCGGCGGGAAGGCGCGGATGAATCGCACGAGCTCCTCGACCAGCTCGCGCAGCCGCTCGCGGTCGATGTGTCGAGCGACGGCGCCATCGGGCAGGGACTCGGTGCCGACGACACGGCTGGTCGCCATCGCCCGCGCGCTGGCGAGGTCCTCGTCGTCGATCTCGCGGTAGATCGCCTGGGCCTTGTCGTGCTCGCCAGCCAGCTCGAGGGCCCGAGCGTACTCGATGCGGGTCTCCACCTGCCCGTCGGACGAGGCGATGGCCAGGTGCTTGGCGGCCTCGGCCGGCTTGCCCTGCTCCAGCATGATCCAGGCCAGCATCCGGCGGCCGAAGGTGTCGTCGGGGGCCTTCTTGGCGAGCTGCTCGAGGTCAGCCTTGGCAGC
>JAUVBO010001003.1 GCA_030591195.1 Pseudomonadota bacterium | reverse complement strand
CTGCAGAGCGAGCACCGCCGGCTCCTCGGGGGCGACCTCGACCGCCTTGTTCAGCGCCTCGTCGCCCTCATCCTGCTCGCCGGGCGTCATCCAGCGCAGCGGCGCGAGCGTGATCAGCGCCGGCCAGAAGCCCGGATCGTCCTTCACCGCCGCAGCGAGCTGCTTGCGCGCCAGCTGGTGCTCTCCCCGCGCCAGCAACATCCGCGCCCAGACCGTCCGCCGCGGGGGATCGCCCCGGAGCTGGACCGCCCGCTCGGCCTCACTCACCGCGTCCTTGACGCCGCCCGATGCCGCCAGCACCGTCGCCCGCGCCAGGCGCAGGGTCGGCGACGGCGCGGCCGCCACCAGCGCCAGCCGGGACAGCTCGTAGGCCTCGGCCGCCCGCTTGGCCCCGTGGCGGCTGGCGACCTGAGCCGCGAGGCTCATCGCGTGGGCCGCCGCCGAGCCATCGTCGAGCGGGTGGAGCTTGGCCGCCTTGCTGGTCATCGCCGCGTCGCCACCGCCGCCGGCCCAGGCCGGCAGCCGCGCCGCCCGGGCGGGATCAAAGGCCACCAGGGGCTTGCCGCCGAGCGCGCCCGACCGGTAGACCGCCACCAGGTAGCGTCCCAGCGTCCCGGTAGCGTCAGCCGAGCGAACCACAGGCCCCGCGGGCTGTGACGCACCGCGCCCGGTGGCCGCAGTGACCGCTCCCTCGAGCCGGTGGACCTCACAGAGCACCGCGGCGAGGTCGGCCGCGCGCAGCACCGCGGTGGTCAGCGCGGCGAGCTCGAAGCTGGTCGCCCGCTCGAGCTTCCCGCGGGCGAGGACAGCCGATAGCGCCGCCGCGTCGCGGATCGGCGCCTTGCCGAGCTCGGTCAGCAGCACCTCGACCTTGGCCAGGCGACCGCCGAGCGCCCGGGCGATCGCCCGCGCGGCGGCTACCCCCTGCTTGCCCTTCGCCGCGAGCGCCAGCTTGCTCACCGCCTCGGAGCGACGAAAGGGATCGACCAGACGCGCCTCCGGCACACCCCGCTGGCGCAGAGTCCGCGCCAGATCCGCCGCGTCGAGCACCGCGAGCTGGCCCCTCCGCGGCACGTCGCTACGCTCGCGCTGGAGCAGCAGCGCGCCACCAACCGCGGCGGCGCCGCCGAAGGCCACTACCAGCAGCGCGATCAACAGGCGCCGCGAGCGCACCGTCCCCCCCTCCGCCGCCAGTCGCGCCGAGGCCGGCGACGCTCCCTCACCCCGCGGCTCGTCGGCCGGCTCGAGCCCGTTGACGCGCAGGCAACTCGGGCAGCGCAGCCTGCCTCCCTGGTGTTCGAAGGTCGTGTCGCAGTTGGCACAGAGGTAGCGAGTCATCGGTCAAGCTCCTCGACCAGCATACCTTTGGCAGAGCCGCGCGCCGGTGGCAACGATACTCGTGCGTAGGCCAAAAAATCAGCGTTTGTCGGGGAGCTTCGACATCGCCCGCTCGGCGAGGGCCGTGATGCTCAGCGACGGGTTGACCCCCGGGTTGGCCGAGATCGCCGACCCGTCGACGACAAACAACCCCGGGTGGCCGAAGACCTGATGCTCATGATCGATCACGCCGAGATCGGGCGAGGCGCCGATACAGCAGCCGCCGAGGATGTGGGCGGTGGTCGGGATGTCGAGCAGCGTCTCGTTGAGCAGGCTGACCGGGACGCCGTCGAGCTTGTCGGCCATCGCCCGGGCGAGCTCGGTCGCCTCGGGCATTGACGCCGCCGGCGGGGGCATGCCCGGGTCCTTCTCGGTGATCACGCCATCGGCAAAGCCGGTGGTCCAGGCGCGCCCGAGCTTCAGCCGCAGGGCGCCCTCGTAGGTCCGCATGTAGAGCAGGATCGTCGTTCGCCGGGCCCAGTCGTCGACCGTCGCCACCCGCAGCGCGTCCACCGGGTGACGGGCGATGCTCGCCACCGTCTCGGCCATGCGGGCGACAGGCCCGGTGCCGGTGACGTGGGGTGCGGCGAGCAGGCGGAACAAGCCCGACCCCGCGGGGTAGCGCACCGGCTCGATGTGCGAGTGGTCGTCGGTGCGCAGGATCGAGGTGATCGCCACGCCGCGAGAGGTGTCGACGTCGCGACTCCGGCTGGTGACCCCGATCAGCGCCTCGGAGTTGGTGCGGACCGAGGCGCCGAGCTGGTCCGACAGCCCCGGCAGGCTCCCGGACCGCTTGAGCCGCAGCAGCAGCGGAACGCTGCCGAGCACCCCGCCGGCGAAGATCACGTTGGCCGCCTGGTACCTGCGCGCGGGCCGCTTGCCGCGCTGCCAGAGCGCCGACGGCCCGACCAGCGCCTTGACCTCATACCCCCCCTGGGGGAGCGGCCGCACGTCGACCACCTCGTGCTCGGCAGCGACGGCGAGCCCCTTGCGCTCGGCGAGGTAGAGGTAGTTGCGGTCGAGGGTGTTCTTCGCGCCGGTCGGGCAGCCGATCATGCATGCCCCGCAGGTGTTGCACCCGGTGCGCTCGGGCCCCTCACCGCCGAAGAACGGATCGGGCACGGTAACGTCCGGCTCGCCGAAGAAGACGCCCACCCG
>JAUVBO010000363.1 GCA_030591195.1 Pseudomonadota bacterium | reverse complement strand
GTCTTGCCCACGCCGCCCTTGATGCTGTAGGTCGCGAGGATCCTCATCCTGGAAGGACACCACGGCCCAGCCCCCGAGGGCAAGCGACGATCCCTGGTGCTGCTGGCTCCGGGCGCCCCACGAGCGTAGAATCCACTTCACCCGCAGCAGCACCTTGGCGTAGCGGAGGCAGGGCGCGAACGATGAGCGAGATGCGAGACGAAGAGCTGAGCGGCAAGATGATCGTGACCCAGGACGGCCGCGACCTCGGCGAGGTGGCGGGACTGATCGTCGACGTCGCTCGCTGGCGGGTCACCGGGCTCAAGGTCAAGGTCCGCCGCGACCGGCTGGATGACCTGCGCCTCAAGCGGCCACTGATCGGCTCGGCGAGCATCGACCTCCCGATCGACCAGGTCCAGGCAGTCTCCGACCGGGTCGTGCTGCGCGCCCCCCTCGACGAGCTGATCTTCACTGGCGGCGATCGCACCGACGAGCAGCAGCCACCCCCGTCGGCAGACGCAGCGAGCCCCAAGCCAGCGGAGGACGGCGAGGACCAGATCCGCATCTCGGCCAAGGATCTGCTCGGCGACGACTAGGTCGCCTGGTCAGAAAAACGGCCAGGGCGCCGGGAATACTCTGGTATGGTTCGAGCCTCGATGAGCGGTACGACAGCACAGCTCGGTCAGCTGCTGGTGCAGAACGACTGGGTCCCGGCCGACGGCATCAGCGCCGCCCTCGCCAATCAGTTGACCTACGGCGGACGGTTGGGGACAAACCTGATCGAGCTCGGAATCCTCGCCCTCGACCGGGTGGGCGAGGCGCTCGCCCATCAACACGGCGTGCAGCTGGCGACGGTGGCGCTGCTCGAGGCGTCGACGCCCGAGATCCGGCGGCTGGTGCGGGCCGATTTCTGCGCCGCCAAGGGGGTGTTTCCGCTGGGCTACCGGGACAACACCCTGCACCTGGCGATGCTCGATCCCCAGCGCGCGGGCGAGCTCCAGCAGCTGATGCGCGCGAATGGAACGAAGGTCGTGGGCTACGCCGTGCCCCAGCTCCGCCTGCTGTACTACCTCGAGCGCTGCTACAACATCCCGCGGGCCAAGCGTTACCTGCGGATGTCGGACGGCACCCGGCGGAACGACGACCGCCGGAGCTACCTCGCGCCAACGGTGTCGTCGCAGCCGGACTTCTCCAGCCCGAACCTCACGGGGCCGATTCGCGCCCCACAGGCCACGCCGGCCCTGACCGGCCCGGTCCAGATCGGCATCATGAGGCCCAGGCCAGCCGCCGCGCCGGAGCCGGAGCCGGAGCTGAACCTGGAGGACGAGCTGGTCTACCTCGACCAGGTGGTTCGCGATCGAGGCCGAAAATCGGATGTCGACATCGACGTCGACATCGACATCTGCTTCGACGAGGACGACCGGATCAGCGCCGCCGAGGCCCACACCGTCGACGCGGCCCTCGAGCAGCTCGAGTCCGCCACCACCCGCGACGAGGTGGTTCAGTGCCTGGTCCGGCCGGTCTTCGCCGAGGCCTCGCTCAACGTCGTCTTCATGCCCCGCGGCGAGCTCGGCGTGGCCGTCGCCGCCTGGGGCACCGAGGTCACCCCGCCCAGGGTGGGGGCGCTGGTGGTGCCGCTGAACATCCCCTCGCTGCTCAAGCGCGCGATCGACAGCCGGGTGGCCCTCTGCGGACGGGGGGAGGACAGCCTGCAGGAGATGATCGCGGTCTATCTTCGGACCCCGCCGCCAAAGCAGACCTGCATCGCGCCGGTGTTCATCGCCGGAACGCTGTCCAACCTGCTCTGCACCCAGACGGCTGGCGAGCTGCCCGCGTCGGCGGTGAGCGACATCACCCGCCTGGTCCAAGGAGCCGAGCTCGCCTTCGCCCGCTTGCTGGCGCAGGTCGCACCGACCTAGCTCGGCCCACTACGACGGACAACCGCCGACCGCGACGGAGACCCGGCCCACTACGACGGAGACCCGGCCCACTACGACGGAGACCTAGGTTGCATTTCCCCGGCCAGAGGATCGCCAGGCACTACTTCCCAGTCACCGGCAAGGTCGACCGCACCGAGCCACGCCAGCTCGCGCTGCCCACGCGCTGGCATCTGGTGGGGCTCGACCAGGTGCTGGTCGACATGGAGGTGATGACGCCGGAGTCGTTCGCGGTGGAGCTCGGCATCGTCCCCGGCGAGTCGATCCAGCTCGCCGAGGCCGCCTACCAGGAGCTCTCCAGCGAGATCGCGGCCCGGGGCTTCGCCTGCCGCTTCGCGCCCGGGGGCACCGTCGCCAACACGCTCAACAACTACACCCACCTCGCCGCCGAGCCAGCGGTACTGCTCGGCACGATCCCCGACCTGCTCCGCCCGGGCGACCCGGCCTTTCACTACGTCGCCCAGACCGCCCGCGCGGTCGACCTCAGCTTCTGCCAGCCCCGCGAGGGCTCGATCGGCACCGCGATCACCCTGATCTTCCCCGACGGCGAGCGCTCCTTTGCCGTCGCCGCGGGCGTGTCCAACGACTACCCGGCGAAGGAGGTGCCCCGGCAGGTGGTCCGCTCGGCGGCGGCGGTGCTGACCACGCTCTACACCCTCGCCGACCCGAGCTGGCCGATCGCCCAGGCGACCCTGCGGCTCTTCGAGCTGGCCAACGACGCCGGCGTGCCGGTGGCCTTCGGCCTCGGCACCGCCGGCCTGGTCCGCCGACTGCGCCCCCAGGTCGAGCGGTGGCTGCGGGACCACGTCACGATCGCCGCGAT
Organism: Pseudomonadota bacterium; assembly: GCA_030591195.1. The sequence continues at coordinate 2,232 of JAUVBO010000363.1, read as the reverse complement.
GAACGATCGCGAGGCCGAGGCGTTGACCGGCCAGAGCGACGCCCTGCTCAACTGCGAGGCGATCCTCGAGTGGGTCGATCTGGTGATCGTCACCCAGGGCCCGCAAGGGATGACCATCGGCGGCTACGTCGACCGCGCCTATCGCCGCCAGACCCGCCAGCCGGTCTTCTCCAAGGTGATCGCCGAGTACAACCGCTGGGAGTACAGCCGGCTGATGCGCCGGGCCGACTGCGAGCACCCGGAAAAGACCTTCACCCACATCCACCCCTACCACGGTGGCCCCGAGCGGCTGATCAACTGCAACGGCGCGGGGGACGCCGCCCTCGCCGCGGTGCTCCATGACGTCGCGGCCAACCGCTACCACCGCACCACGGTGCCCGAGAGCGACAAGCACACCGAAGGCGGCCCGTTCCTCACCTATTCCTCGCTCTCGCGCAACGCCCAGTACGGCAATCGGGTCGCCTACGAGGTGCTCCGTGGCTCCTCGCCCCGGCTTGACGGTCCGGTGGGCCGCGACACGCCCTCGTCCCGACCCGCGGCCGATGCTACCGAGGATGAACCATGATCTCCGCGCGACCTTGGCCCCCTCCTGGCAAGGGGTCCTCAGCGAGAGATCACTTCTTCTTGCGCTGGAGAATCGTCCGCGCGTAGGCGGCAGCCGCGTGCTGGGTCAGGGTCGAGACCTGAGCGATCAGCTCGTCGCCGAAGGCGGTCGCGGTCTGGAGGCAGAGCAGGTTGACCACCTTGTTCTTGATCAAGACCGGGGCGACACAGGCCTCGGACGGGGCTTCGGTGCCGAGGTAATTGGCGATCATCGGCTGCAGCGCGTCTTCGCTGGCGGCGCCGCGGACGACGACCTGCTCGTCGTGGCAGCGCTGCACCAGCGAGGGGGTGAGCAAAGGCAGGCGCAGCTGCCGCACCTTCTCGTTGTCCAGCACCGTCCCCCAGGCTCCGAGCGCCACCGCCAGCTCCTTCACCGGCCGAAAAACGACCACCAGCGAGAGCTCGGACATCGTCGGGCGCAGCAGCTGGGTCAGCACCGTCTGGCGATCGGTGGCCGCCCGCAGCCCGCCGAGCACGTCGTCGATCGAGACCGGCTCGTCGTCTCCGTCGCCCTGCTGATCCGTCGCGCTGAGCTTGAGATCGAAGAACGACCCTGAGAGATCCTCGGCCGACAGATCGTCGAGGTCGACATCGATGTCGAAGCCGTCGACGTCCGCCGCCGCTGCCTTGTCGACCGCCTCGTCGAGGAACACCAGCTGGAGCTCGTCACCTCCGCCTGATCCAGCGGCGGGGGCCGGCGCAGAGGGAGGCGGCCGGGTCGCCGCCGGCGCCGTCTGCCGCGCGGCATCGGTGGCTGGCATCGGGCCGGTGACCGGGTGCTTGTAGCAGTCGAGCACCGGGATCTGATAGTAGCGATCGAGCGCCCGCGAGAGCAGCACCTCGGCCACCGCGTAGGGTTGGATCGCACACCCGAGCACCTGGCCGAGGTGGTCGACCAGATCGAGCTTGCCCGGCTCGAGCATCGCCAGGTGCAGCGTCCCCTTCTGCACCAGCAACGGCAGGATCCCGTAGCGCTCGCAGAAGTTCCTTGGCACCACGCCGAGGGTGCCGGTGGTCACGCCGAGCACCGCCCGCTCGCTCGCCGCGAGCACCGACTGCTGCTCGCCGAGCCCCTGCGCCACCAGATCCGCGGGCGCGGCCCCTTGCACCACCAGCCAGGAGCCCAGGCGCCCGCCGCGAAGGCGCTGCACGCCCGCCGCGACCTCGATCTGGCTCGCCACAACGAGCCCGCGCTGCAACAACAACTGGCCGATTCTGATGGAGTTCTGGATCATCGCGTGTCCTGACTGTACCAGAAGGGCCAGGCCCCGCGCGACACCTTGTGCACCGGCCGCTCGAGGGCCACAATGGCGCCTCAGCAGCTTCGATCCGGCAACACCTACCAGGAGAAACCGGCGATGTGCCGCACGCGCTCAACCCTGGCCTTGACCCTGGTCTGTATCCATCTGGTGTCATGCCACGCCGACGACTTCGTCAGCCACGACGCCGCCAGCGCCAGCGACGGCGGCCCGAGGTTCGACGGAGCGGCCCAGGCCTGTGCGCCCGGAGGCGACCACGACCAGGATGGGATCCCGGACGAGGTCGAGGGTTGCGGGCCGCCGCCACCCGACAGCGACAACGACGGGCTGGCAGACTTCCAGGACGGCGACAGCGACAACGACGGGATCC
>JAUVBO010000971.1 GCA_030591195.1 Pseudomonadota bacterium | reverse complement strand
CTTCTCGAGGTACTCGACCTCCGCCCGGACGATCTCCTTCGGCAGCCGGAACTCGGGGATGCCGTACATCAGCACGCCTCCCGGCTCCTGGAGCGCCTCGAAGATGGTCACGTCGTGACCCTTGACGATCAGGTCCCCGGCGACGGTCAGCCCCGCCGGGCCGCCGCCCACCACCGCGACCCGCTTGCCGGTCTTCGGCGGCAGCTCGGGCAGCTTCATCGTGCCCATCGTGCGCTCGTAGTCGGCGGCGAAGCGCTCGAGGCGGCCGATCGCCACCGGCTCGCCCTTGAGCCCGACCACGCACTTGCCCTCGCACTGCTCCTCCTGGGGGCAGACCCGTCCACAGACGGCGGGCAGGGCGTTGTCCTGCTTCAGCAGACGGGCGGCCTCGGCGAACTTGCCCTCGCCGATCAGCTTGATGAACCCGGGGATGTTGACGTTGACCGGGCAGCCGGGGATGCACTTCGGCTTCTTGCACTGGATGCAGCGCATCGCCTCGATCTTGGCCAGCTCCTCGGTGTAGCCGTAGGGCACCTCGTCGAAGTTGCGCGCCCGGTCCTCGGGGCACTGCTCGGGCATCGCCTGACGCGGGACCTTCGGCTTCTTCGGCCGCTTCGGAGCGGCCTTGGCCTTGGCCTCGGGCTTGGTCGTCTTGCTGTCTGCGTCGTCAGCCATCTGTCTCGCGTCCTGTCACATGCAGCGCGGGTTGCTACCCTTGCAGACGTGCACCGGTGCGGTGCGCGCCACGGAGTTGATCTCGTCGTAGCTGTAGGCCGCCTTGCGGTCCCAGAGCTCGTCCCAGTCGACCTTGTGCGCGTCGAAGAACGGCCCGTCGACGCAGGCGAAGCGGGTCTCACCACCGACGGTGCAGCGGCAGGCGCCGCACATCCCGGTGCCGTCGAGCATGATCGGGTTGAGCGCCGCGAGGGTCGGGATCGCGTCCTTCTCGGTGGCCCGCCCGACGAGCATCATCATGAACGGGCAGCCGATGGCGATCACCCGGTCGAGCTTCTCGCCGCTCTTCAGCATCTGCTCGATCACGTCCACCGCGTGGCCGCGCACGCCCTCGGAGCCGTCGATGGTGGTGCGGATCACCTCGTCCGCGGCCGCCTCGAGCTTGTCGGCGAAGTAGTGCAGGTAGTGGCTGCGGGCCTCGATGATCGCCGAGACATGGTTCCCCGCCTGCTTCATCGCCCGGGCGACGCAGAGGATCGCGCCGATGCCGTAGCAACCGCCGGCGAGCACCACGTGGCCGAAGTTCTCCACCTCGAGCGGGACACCGAGCGGGCCGACCACGTGGGCCAGCTCGCCTCCGGCTTCGCAGAGCACCAGCTTGCGGCTCGACTGGCCGACCTCCTGGACCACCAGCGTCACCGTGCCGGCCTCGGCGTCCCAGTCGGCGAGGGTGTAGGGCACCCGCTCGGATTTTTCGTCGACCATCACGATCGCGAACTGGCCGGCCTTGGCCTTCTTGGCGATGGCCGGTGCCTCGATCTCGACCTCGTGAACGTTCGGCGCGATCTCGTGCTTGTTCTTGATCTTGAACACGGGCTCAACCTCCAGTCGCCGCCGGGATGTGACGGAGACCACTGATCTTTTCCTCTAGTGAGTGACCCCGGAAGTGGGTCCACCGTCGCCGCGGATCGAGCGCCGCGGGCGGCGCGACCTCGGGGGCGGTCAGCAACTCGGCATCGCCCGCCCCGAGCTTGTCGGTGATCGTCGCAGCCGAGTCGATGCCGCCGAGGGCGTCAGCGTCGCCGAGGGCCGCCGCGAGGTCACAGACGATCCGCCAGTCGGCCAGCGCCTTGCCGGGCGCGTCGCAGGCCTGGTGCACCGGGCGACGCGCGCCACGGGCGTCGACCACGGTGCCGCTGACCTCGGCGAGCACGGCCGCCGGAAAGACGAAGTGTGCGTAGCCGTCGAGGGCCGCCGAAGGATAGAGATCCGCGATCATCAGCAGCTTGAGCATCTCGAGCTGGTCGGCGTCGACGAAGTCGCCGGTGGCGAGCACCGCCTTGACGCCAGCCGGTAGCTTGACCCGCTCGATGGCCCCGCGGCCGTCGTGGGCGACCTCGATCAGGTGCGGAGAGCGCATCACGTCGCGGACGAAGCGCTCGAAGACCCAGCGGTCCTCGAGGGTCACGCTCGCCGGATCGAACACCAGCGCGAAGGCGTCGCCCTCGAGGGTGCCGAGGCGCGCGGCAGCGTCGCTCAGCGCCTGCTCCCAGGTCACCTCACGCAGCACGTTGTTGATGCGGACCTTCGGCACGGTCTGCCGCGCCACGCCACCGAGCAGCTCGCCGACGCCAAAGCGGCCGAGGACGCAGATCGGCAGCGCGCCGTTGACCGCCTGGCCGGTCACCGCCCGGCCGCGATCCGAGGCGCCGATGCTCACCGCGCAGCCGGCGTCGCACAGGGCGCAGGTGGTCTCGGTGCGCTTCGACAGCTCGCCATACCACTTGGCGTAGCGATCCGAGAGGCTGCCCGTGGGACAGACGTCGACGCAGGAGCCGCAGAAGCGGCAGCCGGCCTCGGCCAACGAGCGGCCGAACGCCTCGCCGATGTGGGTCTCGCTGCCACGCCCGACGAAGTCGATCACGCCCCAGCCTCCCTGGTGCTCCTTGCAGATCCGCACGCAGCGGCCGCAGAG
>JAUVBO010000506.1 GCA_030591195.1 Pseudomonadota bacterium | reverse complement strand
TGATCCCGGTAACGCTCCTGATCGGCTACCGCGTCGGGGCGGCGACAGCGATCGTGGGTGCTTCGATCGCGAGCGTGCTGACCCCCATCGACCTGCCCTTGCTGGCGGTCCTGCTCGGTCAGGGGTTGACGGCCGCCCTCGCCGCCCGCAACGGCAGGAACAAGGCTCGGATCCTCGTCGCGGCGGCGCAAGCGGGCGTCGGCAGCTTCATCTGCTACGGCGCCGTGACCCTGATGCTGCAGCAGTACATGCCGCTCGGCCTGCCGCCCGGCCCCTTCGAGCTGACCCACCTGCTCCGCTCCGACCTCGTCGGGGCGGCGGCGTCCCCGCTGCTCTCGGGCCTGCTGGCGATCGGGCTCGTCCCGGCGCTGGAGCGGATGCTCGGCCAGGTCTCGAAGTCCCGGCTGATCGCTCTCGCCGACTTCGAAAACCCACTGCTGAAGCGCCTGGCGACCGTAGCGCCCGGCACCTGGGCCCACTCCCTCAACATGGCCAACATGGCGGAGATGGCGGCCAACGCGATCGGGGCCAATGCCCTGCTGGTGCGGGTCGGCGCCTACTACCATGACCTCGGCAAGACGGTGCAGCCCGAGTACTTCATCGAGAACCAGGAGGGCCAGAACCCTCACGATGAGCTGGGCCCAGAGGTGTCGGCCGACGCGATCTTCGCTCACGTTACAGAGGGAGCCAAGCTGTGCCACAAGCACAAGCTGCCCGAGACGGTGGTGGAGTTCGTCTACACCCACCACGGCAGCAGCCTGCTGGAGTACTTCTGGCACAAGGCGATGAAAGCCGGCAACCCGGGGGAGAGCGTCGAGGACGACTTCCGCTATCCGGGAATCACGCCCCAGTCACGAGAGCCCGGGATCCTCGCCATCTGCGACTCGGTCGAGGCCGCCTCGAAGTCGATCAAGGATCCGGACATGGATCAGATCCGCCGGCTGGTCCGGCAGATCGTCTTCTCCAAGCTCGAACAGGGCATGCTCGACGAGAGCGGGCTCACGCTGGGAGATCTACACAAGATCATCACCTCGCTGGTCGAGACCCTGCGCAGCTCGATGCACGTGCGCGTCAAGTACCCCTGGCAGGAAGAGGAAGAGGAACAGCAACAGCAACAGCAACAGCAACAGCAACAGCAACCAAAGGGTGCGGCGGCCCCGCCTCCGGCCAATCGGGATCCCGCCGAGCGGACCAAGGACGGCCTCGGCGGCGCCACCGGCAACGGCGGCCCCGTCCAGCTGCCGGCCGCAAACCTGGCCCACGCAGAAGGACCTCAGCGGATCCTGCCCGAGCGGCAACGAATCGCCACGCGCCCGATGGGCATCCGTGAGCCTGATGCCCAGCCGCCGACGGTGCAGCAGTCGCCGGTCGGGACCGACGACCCCGCTCCCAACAAGCCACAGTAGGTTGAGGGCCCGGCGCTCAGCCGCGGCGGGGCCCGACGAACCCCGCCCCATCGTCCTCGGAGTCACGGCCGAGCTTGAGGCCGCAGACCGAGTCGACGCCGAACAGGAATCGTTCGCCGCGGGCAGTGGTGGCGACGACGTACCCGTCGTTCTTGACCTCGGCCCGCTTGAGCTTCTCGATCATCAACAGGCTTCCGCCTGCATCCACGATCAGCGTCGCCTCCCCGCCGATTGAAAAACCGTCATCAACCTCGCGGGCTGCTTCGGCCAGCACCCGACGCAACACTTCCGCTGTCATCACATGTCCTCCGTCGTTGTTGATACCCTGCCCGGACCGGCCGATTCAAGCCCCGTCGCGCGCCGTCCGGTCCACACCGTCTCCATGTGAAACATACCAGCTTTTCTCGTGCGTTACTGACGCATACCTGAAGTTATGGGTCATGTGCGCCTTGGCAAAGGGCGCGTCTGGCCGATCGCCGCCGTAGAATGGATCACCAACGATGCGGTAGATTTCCCTCATGTCACGGCGACTGACTGCGCTAGCTCTCCTCGTCACGCTCGGCATCTGCGCCGACGCGGAGGCCTTTGACTGGGCGGGGAAGATCCAGCAGGACCTCAAGGACCTACGTAGCACCAACGCTCGGGTTCGGCGGCTCGCGGTGCAGCGCTTGGGTACCTACTCCGGACAGGAGGCGAAGCGCCACCTGCTCAAGGCTCTGGTGGACATCGATCCCTCCGTGCAACGCGCCGCGGCCAAGGTTGCGGCAGACCGCGGCTATCGGGAGGCCGCGCCCGTGGTCCTGCGCTGGCTCTACAGCTGGGACGAGCAGATGCGGATCGCGGCCGCCGAGGCGCTCGGCCACCGCGAGGCGGTCGTCCCCCTGCTCGCCCGACTGGGTGACACGAACACCCGCGTCCGAGGCGCCGCCGTGTCGGTGCTGGCAAGGCTCGGTGACCGGCGGGCGGTGCTGCCGCTGATGAGCCGCCTCAGCGACACGGCCCGCGAGGTACGCCTGGCGGCCGTGGCCGCGCTGGGGACGCTCGGCGACCAGCGGGCAGCGGTGGCGATAACTCGGCTGCTGCGCGATCCATCGACCGAGGTGGTGGAGGCAACGATCGAGACCTTGGGGCGGCTGCGGCACCGGGGCGCCACCGAGCCACTGATCGACCTGCTGAAGGCCGGACCGAGCGCGCACCGCGAGAAGGTCGCCGCGGCTCTCGGGCAGATCGGTACGCCGCTAGCGATGAAGGCCCTGCTCCGAGCGCTGGCCAGCCCCTCGCTGAGGCCGGCGATCCAGCGGGCCCTGGTGGCGGCTCGCGGGCGGGCCCGGCAGCCGATCGCCTCGCTGCTACGGGATCCGCGGACGCCACGGGCGGTTGCCATCGCGGCGGTGGAGATCGCCCGCGAGGCCCGCCTGAAGCTAGTGGTTCCCCAGCTCGTCGAGCAGCTTCGACTCGGTCGCCTCCCGCGCACGCTGCTGATCGGCGCCCTCGGCAAGATCGCCGATGCCCGGGCTCAGCGCCCGCTGCTCGAGATGATCGAGCACCCCAGTCACGAGCTCCGCTGGGCGGCCCTGTGCGCGCTCGATCGGGTGATCGACGAGAGGGCAGCCGAGCCCCTGCTGGCGCTGCTCAAGGCGCGGGTGAAGCGGATCCAGCTGCTGGCGATCCGCTACCTCGGTCGGCTCAAGGCGCGAATCGCGGTGTTGCCGCTGCTCGGACTCGTCAACAGCACCGACCGGCGCCTCGCACGCAGCGCCACCCGGGCCGTGGCCCAGATTGGTGATTCCCGGGCGATACCCGCGATGATCCGGTTGCTTGGCCACCGCGACCGGCAGCTGCGGCAGATCGCCATCGTCGGGCTTGCTCACGCCAGGAGCGCCAAGGCCGCCAGCGAGCTGACCGCGCTCTGTCGCCGCGCCTCGGGCGGTACGCGGGTGGCCTGCATCCAGGCGCTTGGCGGGCAGCTGCGGGGCAGATCCGAGACGCGAGCCCTCGCCTTCCTCGCCCGGAGCCTGCGACGCAACGACCACTCGGTAATGCTCGCCACCATCGATGCCCTCGCGGCGATGAGAGCCCCAGGGATCCCAGCGATGTTGATCGATCGCCTCCCCTCGGTGAGGCCCCGCTTCCGGCGCAGCATCGCCGAGGTGCTCGGGAACTACCCCGGCGCTGCCAGACAAGCGGCTCCGGTGCTAATCCGGCTGCTGCAGGACAGCACCCCGGCGGTGCGGGGCGCCGCAGCCTGGGCACTTGGCAAGCTCGGCCGACCGCAGGGCAAGCACGCGCTGCCCGCCCTGCGAAGAGCGATCCGCGCCAAGGGCTGGTCGCTGCGAATCAACGCCACGGCAGCGATCGCCCGCTCCGGCGGAGCGTCGGGCGCCACGCTGCTCCGGACCCTGGCCGGCGACATCAACCCCTACGTCCGGGCTAACGCCCTGATCGGCATCGGGCGTGGCGATGGCGACACCATCGCCCTGGTGCTCGACAGGCTACAGAACGACCGGAGCCCATGGGTCAGGATCAACGCGCTGCGGGCGCTGAGGCGGCTGAAGCCGAAGAAGCTGACACTGGCCGGGGGCAAGCAGTTCGGCTCGGTGCACCAGCTGACGCGCTGGATCGCCGACAGCGATCCGGATCCGCGTGTTCGCGGCTCCGTGGCGGCGATGAGTCGCCACCGCCGTGGCGGCCCCAACTGGATCGGGCTCTACCTGCTCGACCGCGAAGGACGGGTGCTGCGCAACTCGCGCTTCCTGCTGATCACCCCGGACGGCTTGATCAAGGCCGGCTTCAGCGACGGACGCGGACAAGCATGG
>JAUVBO010000500.1 GCA_030591195.1 Pseudomonadota bacterium | reverse complement strand
GTGTTGTTGGCCCCCTTCTGGTGGGGGCAAGCGACCAGCATCGAGGTCGACAAGAGCATCATCAGCGCCGGTTTCCATTTTCGCCACACGATGCTGATACTACCGCATTGACAGCGCCACGCCGACCCGATGAGACTCCCTTCCGTCACTCGCTCCACCAACAGGCGCTTGCTCGAGAGGTGAACCGGTTGAAACGTCGCCTGACCGTGATCGGCCTCGACCCGGCGCTCCCCGTCCGGGAGCTGCTGACGCTACGGGCTCGGGACGCGCTCGCCGCTGCCGATGCGGTGCTCGCAGACCCGGAGGTGGCCAGCTGGGAGGCGGTCCTGCGGGACGAGTGTCCGGCGGCCAGCTGGCGACCGCTCGCCGCCGGCGAGCAAGTGGACCAGGGGACCGGTGGTGATCGGCTGGTCTGGCTGGTGGCCGGGGATCCACTGAGCCGGTCCTGGGAAGGGCTGCTCCGAGACGCCGAGCAGCAGGGCTGGGCGCTCGAGGTCTTGCCCTCGGCCCGGGGCCTTCCGGTGCGGACCGCCCGGCCCCTCGATGGGGTCCGGGTGCTGGTCACCCGCCCGCGGCACCAGGCGGGGGAGACCTGCCGTCTCCTCGAGGAGCGCGGCGCACGGACGGTCTGCATGCCGACGATCGAGATCGTCGACAACCCCGAGGCCGAGCCGCTGCTCGACCAGGCCCTGGCTCGGCAGAGCCGGGCAGCTCCGAGCTATGACTACCTCGTGCTGACCAGCGCCAACGGCGTGGGTCCCCTCGGCCGCGCTCTCGAGCGTCAGCAACTCGACGCGCGGGTCTTCGCCGGTATCACCGTTTGCGCCATCGGCCCCGGGACCGCCCGGGCGCTGCAGCGCATCGGCCTGCGTGCCGACCTGGTGCCAGAGGACCATCGCGCCGAGGGCCTCGTCGATGCCCTCGGCGGCGAGGAGATCTCGGGCAAGCGGGTGCTGCTGCCGCGAGCCGAGGTCGCTCGTGACCTGCTGCCCCGGGAGCTCGTGGCTCGCGGAGCCGATGTCGATCTGATCCCCGTCTACCGCGCCGAGGTGCCGCCGGCGGCGCGTACCAGGTGGGGCCTGGAGGCCGTCGACCGGCGCGCGGTGGACGTGCTGACCTTCACCAGTGCCTCGACGGCGACCAACTTCGCCCAGGTCCTGTGCGGCGAGGGGGCGGTCCGCCGACGCTGCTCGGGGCTGCTGGTCGTGGCCATCGGTCCGGTGACCCGCGACGCCTGCGAGCGGGCTGGCCTGGCGGTGGACCTGATGCCCGAACGTTATACGCTGACCGCGATGGTCGACGCGCTGCAGCAGCACTTGATGCAGCGCGTCGTGAGAGACGAGCGATAGCCAACCGAACGGAGAACGACTGCGATGCACTTTCCAGAGTACAGGGCGCGGCGCAGCCGCAGCAGCGCTGCGATGCGGCGGCTGGTGCGTGAGACGCGCCTCGGCGTCGAGGATCTGATCTTTCCGCTCTTCGTCGAGGAGGGCAAGAACGTCCGTCGCGAGATCGCGGCGATGCCTGGCCAGTACCGTTACTCGGTGGACCGTCTGCAGCAGGTGGCCAGGGAGGTGAGCGACCTCGGGATCCCCGCCGTGCTGCTCTTCGGTGTCCCGACCAAGAAGGACGAGATGGCCAAGGAGGCGGTGCGCGGCGATGGCCTGGTGCCGCGAGCCGTGGCCGCGCTCAAGGAGGCGGCGCCGGACGTGTTGGTGATGACTGACGTCTGCGTCTGCGCCTACACCAGCCACGGTCACTGCGGGATCGTGCGCGACAACCGCGTCGACAACGACCTCTCACTCGAGGTGCTCGCGGAGATGGCCCTGGTCCACGCCAAGGCCGGCGCGGACGTGGTGGCGCCCTCGGACATGATGGATGGGCGGGTTGGCTTCATCCGTGAAACCCTCGACGAGGAGGACCTCGGGCAGGTGCCGATCATGTCCTACGCTGCCAAGTACGCCTCGTCGTACTACGGTCCGTTTCGCGAGGCTGCGGACTGCGCCCCCCAGTTTGGTGACCGGTCGGCCTATCAGATGGACCCGGCCAACGTGCGCGAGGCCCTGCGCGAGGTGACGCTCGACGTGGAGGAGGGGGCCGACATCGTGATGGTCAAGCCGGCGCTGGCCTACCTCGACGTGATCTCGCGGGTGCGCGACGAGTTCGATCTCCCGCTGGCGGCCTACAGCACCTCGGGCGAGTACTCGATGATCGAGGCCGCGGCCGAGCGGGGCTGGATCGATCGCGACAAGGTGATGCTCGAGACGTTGACGGCGATCAAGCGTGCCGGGGCGGACATGATCATCTCCTATCACGCGCCGGCCGCCGCGCGGGTGCTCGGCGGATGACGTCGCCACCGGCCGGCGACGGCGTGAAGATTCGCGCCACCGAGTACAAGCTGGTCGAGACCCAGGTCGTCACCGACGAGGAGCTCGAGGGGATCATCAACGAGTGGGTTCGCCGGGGGTGGCAGTATGACGGCGTACAGTTCGCGATGCGCGAGTCGTCGCGGCGCCCGGCGATGGCCTTCGTCACGTTCACCCGCAGGGTCGCCGAGGCCGAGGCCGACGACGGGTAGTTCCTTCGGCGTGATTACGCGTGTATAGTCGAGCATCTGAGCCACGGGAAACGACAGCGATGGACCGCGGGGGCGCTGCCAGGTAGCGCTCGCCAGCGGTCTCGAGGGAACGATCGTTGAACGGACAGGACGTCGAACAGCGCCAGAGGGCTCGCATCTCCTGGCGGTTCTGGGTCGCCGTCGAGGGTGTGGACGACTACCCCCGGCTGCGCAACGGCAACATCAGCTTCACCGGCGTCTACTTCGAGACGGATGGCGAGCTGGGCGAGCTGGGTTCGGTCCAGTGGCTCTATCTGGCAGCGACCGAGCAGGGACAGCCGCTGGAGGTGATGGCGCGGGTCATCCGCGTGGCAACGCTGGAGGACGTGCGCCGGGGGAGCGTGCCGGTGGGCATCGCCCTCGAGTTCATGCCCGAGCGCGAGGAGGTGCGCGGCGGGCTGCAGAGTCTGGTGCGCGAGATCGGCACCATGCGGCTCGAGGAGCAGGAGCAGGCGGTCCAGGCGGCCGATTCACGCGCGGCCCCCCTGCCGCGCCGGCTGAGCGTCCAGGACCTGCAGCTCGAGACCGACTGGAAGCTGGTGGTGGGCGAGACGGTCCACCTCGAGCTCCGGGTCCACCAGACCGGTCGGCGAGGCATCTTCGAGGGCAAGGTGGTCGAGGCCGTGCCGCTGCCGGAGCAGCGGGCTCGTGTCCGGGTGCAGATCGTGGGCGAAGCGGCCGACGAGCCAGGCGCGGCGCCGGATGTGCCGCCGCGGACCCTCGAGCGACGCGAGGCATTGGACCTGCTCTTCGCCGATCTCGACGTCGAGAACCCGCCAGAGCAGGGCGAGCAGCTCATCGGTTCGCTGGCGCGGATTCGCCTCTCGAGCCTGCTGTCCTTCTTCGATCTCGAGCGCATCTCCGGGGTGCTCCACCTGGCCCACGACGCCGAGCAAGCGACGATGTACTTCCGTGACGGCCAGCTGGTGGACGTGGATCCATCGGACGCGCCGATCAAGGCCGTGGTCAGTCAGCTGCTCGGGTGGACCGGCGGGACCTTCGAGTTCGTGATGGGCGCCGTCGACCGGCCTGACCGCGTGGGCACCACCACCGGCGCGTTGCTGATAGAGCTGGCCCTCGCCCAAGATAGCCAGAATCGCTAGTGGGGGGAGGGGCTATTCGAGCCAGGTCTTGAGCTCGTAGGGCTCGTGCAGGCCGCCGGGGCTGCGACCATCCTCGAGCTTGCTGCGCAGCTTGCGGCTGACGATGATCTGCACCGCGACCGAGGCCTCGATCTCGATGCCCTTGGCCGCCTCGGCTCCAGCGACGCCGTTGGCATCAACCCGGCGGACGCCCCCGGCGTGCTTGATCTCGAGGACCAAGTCGACGCCGTCCACCGCGCTGACGCGGCAGGCCAGCCGGCCCGCGCGAGGCGACGCGATCTTGAACCGGTCGCGGTCGGCGAGGCCGCCGAGGTAGCCGCGGATCGACTTGCCCGCAGTAACCGCGTTGGCCTGCTTTGGTCCGCCATTCGGCTCCGTCTCCCACCCGGGCTCGCGTGGCGCCCAGCTCGCAGAGAGGCGGTAGGAGTCGGTGACGTTCTCCGTCGGTCGGGCCCCGACGCGCCATCGCTCGCGGACCAGCAGGAAGTGTCTGCCCGGTCCCAAGGGATAGTTGGTGATCC
>JAUVBO010000903.1 GCA_030591195.1 Pseudomonadota bacterium | reverse complement strand
GGGCGGACGATGGCCGACTTCCTCGCCGGGAAGGACTGGAGCAGCCTGCTACACTGCCTGGTCTTCGAGTCAGAGGCCGAGCGAGCCGAGTGGATCGCCGAGCAGCAGGCGCGTGACCGACGCAGGATCGAGCAACGCCAACCAAGGCGAAGGAGGGGCAAGTGAAGGTGATCTTCGTCCGCCACGGGCACTACGACAAGGTGGTGGGCGCGGCCAGTGGCAACAACCAGGTGCCGCTGAGCGCGCTTGGCGAGCGCGGCGCGAAGGCCGCCGGCGAGTTTCTTCGCCCGCTATCCCTGCTGCCCGACATCGTCTGGGTAACGAAGAGGGAGCGCACCCGACAGACCGCTCGGATCGTCCTCGGGGAGCTCGGTGTCGAGGGCATCAAGATCGAGGAAGACGGGGGAGGCCCGAAGTCCGGCGGCAAGACGCTGGACGCCAAGCTCCACGCGTGGCTCGCCGGCCGGACGGCCGAGGTCCTGATGTTCGTCGGCCACGGCACCTCCCAGCGCTACCTCGCCAAGCTCGGCGGCGTGCTCAACCCACGCGACGGCTACAAGGCCGCGGTGCTGGTCCTCGAGCAGCACCACGGGGGCTGGCGCTGCACCGACCGCTTCGAGGGAACTGCCGAGTAGCGCGCTGGTTAGCCGCAAGGGTGCTCAAGCAGCGCTCACCCTGGCGTCTCGAGCCAAGGCCCCTTGGCAAACACGATCAGCCGGTGCTTGGCCCGGCTGGCCGCGACGTAGCGGTGGATCGCGGTGCACGCGGGGTCAGCGAGGTCCTGGTCGATCAGCAGCACCACGTCGGCTTCGAGGCCCTTGAAGCGCCGCGCGGTGGAAACGAGGATCCCCGGGTCTTGCGAGTCGCGCGCGCTGACCAGCGGCTGGCCACCGAGCTGCTTCAGGCCGGCGATGCTGGTGTTCTTCCACCGATGCGGCGCGAGGATCGTCAGCTGCCCGGGGCCCACCTCCTCGCAGAGCTCGCGCACGCGGGCGTCGAGCTTGGCCCGCAGGTCTGTCTCGTCGTCGTAGGCGATCTCTTCGTGAGGCTCTCCCTCGGGTGCGAACGGCGGGCTGAGGGTCTCGGTACCCGACAGGCGATCACAGAGCTGGCGTAGACAGCGCGTGGCGCGGCAGTTCTCGCTGAGCACCAGCGGCACCAGGCCGTCGGGCAGGTCGGCGGCGCGACGATAGATATCCTGCTGGGGATCGAAGAAGACCCACAGCGGCGCGCCTTGCGGGCAGAGCTCGTCGATCGTGACCCACCAGGCGCTGTCGAAGTCCTGGGCCTCGTCGACCACCAGCGCGTCGAAGCCGATCACGCCCTCGCTCACCGCCTCGAGCAGATGCTCGGGCGCGGTCTCGTGCCAGAACCGGACTGCCTCCTCCTTGCCGTCGGGCACGTCGAACGGACGGTCGAGCGCGCGGGCGGCCTGATGGCAGAGCGAGTGGAAGTTGCAGGCGGTGATCCGGTCGTCGAGCTGCTCGGCCGCCACGCGTCGGGCAAGCGCGTTGGCCAGCGGGCGGTTGAAGCAGAGCAAGCCCACCTTCTGCAGGCCATCTTCCGTGACCAGTCGGCGGGCCTTCTCCAGCGCGATCACCGTCTTGCCGGTGCCCGCGGCGCCCCGCACCTGGACCCGCGGGACCGCGGCTGCCATGTCGAGCAGGTGCAGCTGCTTGTCGGTCATCCGCACCAGCGCCGTCTCGTCGCGCTGGACCATCGCGCCGAGCGAGGTCGCCAGGTGGAGCGCCGGGTGAAAGACGTGCCGGCGAAAGCGCTTGAACTGCCTGGGGTCGACGGGAGCGGCGCCCGCGTGACGCCAGACCTTCATCGCCGCGGGGATCCGCGAGGCGAGCTCGCCCACCGCCGCCGAGTCGAGCAGCAGCTCGGGCTCGATGCCCGACGGCACGAAGTCGCCGTCTTCCACCGAGACGTCGGGCAGGCAGAGCGCGTGGCCGAAGGGCAGCCGCAGCTTGCCGCGCCACGGGGGAAACGAGCGGAAGATCCGGCGCTCGAGCAAGGCGACCAGATCGTGCATCGCCTGGCGGGCCTGGTCGAAGGGATCCTTCTTCAGCTGCTCGTCGCCGCCGCCCTTGCGGCGAAACCAGCGACCCTGGCCATCGCGGTGCAGCCCGCCGCCCTTGACCTCGAGGGCGAGCAGGCCGAGCCCGGCGTGCAGCACGACGAAGTCGATCTCCGCCTCCCGCGCACCAGCGCGCCCCTCGCGCGTCAGCAGCGGCTTGGAGTGGTAGCAGTAGAAGTCGTCGGACAGCTGGGTCGCGAGCGCGGCGTACATCGCCCGCTCGGCACGCGAGCCGTGGTCCTCGGCGATCTGCGGGGGGTACATGTGGGCCATCACGCCGCTCCGATTTCCGCTCAGATATTTGGGGAAAGGTGATCGCCCGATGATCACCCCGCCGCCCACAATATGAACATGACTTCGGAGAAAAGACGAAATCGGGCCGCCTACCGCGGCTGCTTGCTCGGCGGCGCGGTCGGCGATGCCCTCGGCGCCGCGATCGAGTTCGACTCCCTGTCGGGGATCCGACGCCGGTATGGCCCGGAGGGGCTCACCGACTATGGCTCGGCCTACGGTCGTGTCGGGGCGATCACCGACGACACGCAGATGACGCTGTTCACCGCCGAGGGCCTGATCCGCGGCGAAAACCGCGCCCACGAGCGGGGGATCTGCTCGCCGGTCGACGTGGTCTGGCACGCCTACCTCAGGTGGCTGCACACCCAGGGCACGCCCTACAGCGAGCGAATGGCCGACCGGGGCTGGCTGGTCGCCGACCGCCGGCTGCACTCGGGTCGGGCACCGGGCGGCACCTGTCTCTCGGCGCT
>JAUVBO010000264.1 GCA_030591195.1 Pseudomonadota bacterium | reverse complement strand
GGGCGCCGAGGTCAGCCGCGAGGGTGCCCAGGCCCGGATCCGCTGTGGCTCGGTCTCGCGCTCGGAGATTCCCTGGGAGCTCTGCGAGCAGACGCGGACCTCGTTCCTGATGGTCGCGCCGCTGCTCTCGCGTGCCGAGCGGGTCAAGGTTCACCCGCCGGGCGGCGACGTGATCGGCCGCCGACGGCTCGACCCGCACTTCTACGGCCTGCGCTCCCTCGGCGTCGACGTCGACGAGGAAGCGTTCGAGTTCCGCGCGCCCCGGCGGCTGCGTGGCGCCCACCTCTTCTTCGACGAAGCGAGCGTCACCGCCACCGAGCACATCCTGATGGCCGCCGTGCTCGCCGACGGCCAGACGACGATCCTCAACGCCGCCGGCGAGCCCCACGTCCAGGACCTCGGCCGGATGCTGATCGGCATGGGGGCGCAGATCGAGGGGCTGGGCAGCAACACGATCACCGTCACCGGTATCGAGCGCCTCGGCGGCACCCGCCACCGGATCGTCGCCGACCATATCGAGGCCGGCAGCTACCTCGCCCTGGCGGCGGCCACCGGCGGCGAGGTCACCGTGCACGGCACCGATTCGCGTGGCGCGTACTGGATGGTTCGTCGGGTCTTCGAGCGCTTCGGTCTCGAGCTCGAGCTCGAGCGCGGTCAGATCCGCCTGCCCGGCGGCCAGCGCCCGCAGATCCAGCGGGACGTGGGCGCGGCCCTGCCGCGGATCGACGACGGGCCGTGGCCCCAGTTCCCCTCCGACATGATGAGCCCGATGCTGGTGCTGGCGACCCAGGCTGAGGGCACGGTGCTGTTCTTCGAGAAGATGTACGAGAGCCGGATGTACTTCGTCGATCCGTTGGTCCGGATGGGAGCCAACATCATCGTTTGCGATCCCCACCGGGTGGTGATCACCGGGCCGTCCCAGCTACGCGGCGCCACCTTGCGCAGCCCCGACATCCGCGCCGGGATGGCGTTGCTGATCGCCGCGCTCTGTGCCAAGGGCCGGCCAAGCATCGTCCAGAACGCCGAGATCATCGACCGCGGCTACGAACACCTCGAGGACAAGCTGGGGGCCCTCGGCGCTGACATCACCCGCGAGCACACCGGCGACTGATCGATCACGAATCGATGATGGATTGTCGATATATTGTTATGGGATCCGGTGACAGCGCGAGCGGGCTCGAGCTGCTACCCTTATGTAAGGAGAGCTGAAGAAAGGAGACGGCCGGTGTTGCCGGTGTTGTTGGCCCAAGTCCTGCTGCGTTACCTCGCAGGCACCCTGGCCATCGTTGCCGGTCACTTCGTCTGGCGCCACGCTCCAAAGCCTTTCGGCTGGATTCTCGGCCCCTTACCCCTGTTGCTCTGGCTTGCCGGCGAGTTGCTGGTCCACAGCTCCTCCCTCGCCGTCCCCGCGCCGCTGACGCCGCCGGCGGTGCCCTTCGAGATCGGGGCGCCGCTGGTGGGCATGTGGCTGGCGATGTGGGCTGAAAAAGCCCGCACGGGTCGCGAGCTGCGTGACTTGCTCCAACGCATCGATGACGAGGAACGGCAGCTCAAGCTCGCCAGCTGCTGCGGGGGCCCCTTTCGCTCCGACGGGCGACTGATCGACCCCTTCGACTTCTAGCGCCAGCATCCACCTGAATCACTGGCTCGTTTGGTCAGCTCCGGGAAGGCTTGCGGCTTGACATCGTATGCCTTGGCCCGTGAGATGCCAGGAAGCACCCCGACGACAGATTCCCAAGGAGGCGGAAATGACTCGTTCACTGTTGGTTTGCTCCATCACACTCGCCCTCGGACTCGCGGCCTGCGTCGACAAGAAGAAGCCCGCCGGCGATGACAAGCCCGCTGCGGCGGCGCCAGCGAAGGAGACCAAGGGCCTCGCGGCCGCGACCAACGACCCGGCAGTGATCGCCGAGGTAAAGAAGGTGCTCGGCTGCGAGTGGAAGCACTTCGGCTTCTCCACCCGCTGCGAGGCCTTCAAGGCGTTCCGCAAGAGCGACCTGGTCAAGCTCGGCCGCGCTGACACGACGATGGTCAACCTGATCGAGGATGCCGACGCCAAGCTGCGCTGGCTCGCCGCCCGCACGCTCAAGCAGAGCGGCAAGACCTACGAGAGCGACGCGAAGCTCGCCGAGCGCGTGGTGGCCGCCGCCGAGAAGGAGCAGGACAAGCTGGTGGCGGTCAAGCTCGCCCGTGCCATCGCCGAGATCGACCTCGAGGGCACCAAGCTGGTCGACAAGGTGAGCACGCTGGCCAAGGACCACGAGGTCGAGGGCTTCCGCGCCGCGCTGGTCCGCTCGGTGCTGTTCCGCAACCGCGCCGTGGTCAAGCTCTACGAGCTGATCAAGGGGATGGCCAAGACCGAAAAGAGCGACGACGTGCGTAGCTCGGCGGTCGAGGCGTTCTGGATCGGCACGCCCTCCGGCAAGCATGCCGAGGTCTGCACGCTCTGGCGCGAGGTCGCCGAGACCGACAAGGTCGACAAGGTCGCCGACGCCGCGATGCGCCTGGCCGGCCAGGCGCCCAACGCCCGCTGCAAGGGCGAGTTCGACGCGCTGCTCGCGATCGCCGAGAAGAAGGCCAAGGGCGGCACGGTCAAGTCCTCCGACGTGGCCTTCGCGGTGAAGTACATCTTCCGCCACAAGGACACCCCGGCGGCCCAGAAGAAGAAGTCCATCGCCATCGCCAAGATCCTGCTCGCCAACGACGCCAACAAGGGCATGGCCCGCGGCGCGGCGATGCGCTTTGTCGGCAAGGAGGACCCGAAGGGCAAGAAGCTGGCGAAGAAGTACCTCGCCGACAAGGACTTCTTCGTCAAGAACGCCGCCAAGCGGATCGTCGAGGCCAAAAAGTAGCGGGCATCATCGAAAGGCAGTGCACCAGTTCACCGCCCGAAGACAGGGCAAAGGGGCGCGACCTCCTTCGAGGGCTGTCATACTCGAAGCAGGACTAGGAGCAGAGCTTCCGTGCCGCACAGAACCCGGTCTTGCTGGCGTCGCGCGAGCCCTGTCGGGGGCCTTTGGCTGTGCGCGCTGCTCGTCTTGCTCCAGGCGGGCGGCTGCGTGCGCTTGGGGTATGATCAGCAACCGACGCCCGATCGGGGCGGGCAAGCAGACGCCCCCCTCCAACCATCCGATGGCGGCGGCCCGATCCTCCCCGGCGGGGCGGAGATCTTCGTCGAGCGATTCGACGACGGCGCGTTCGCGTCCCGTGGCTGGTATGACGACAGCGAGGGGACCATCACCACCGAGCAGCACGCCCCCGGCAGCACGAGCGCGTTCGAGTGCGTCTTCGGCGATGATGGTCCGAACGCCGGTCCGTGTGTCGGCGGCGCGCCCCGGCGCCGGCTGTTCGAGGCCACCCCGTCGATCCACATCAGCTACTGGGTGAAGTACGCTGCGGACTTCACCGGGGCCACCGAGCTGTTCGTGTTGACGGACGTCGACCGGCCGTACGTCGGCCCCTTCTTGTCGAGCCTGACCGTCACCGTCAACACCGACGCCGCAGGGCCCTATCTGCGCTTCACCGACAACGCCAACACCGATCCCGCCTGCGTCAAGCTGGCCGACGGGACGGTCCTGGGCTGCGACGGCGACTTCGACAGCTACGGGTTTTCCGAGGCCCGCTCGGTCTGCGGCTGCAACGGCGTCGTCGGCGACGTCGATCGCTTCGACTGTTACAGGACGTCGACCGGGTTTTCCAGCGAGCGCTCCTGGCACGCGCCCCCCGCGGCGATGAAGACGACGTGGCAGCGGGTCACGATCTTGCTGCAGATGAACAGCATCCGCGAGGGTCGCGGCGTCCCCGACGGGAGGATCCGTTACCTGCGCGACGGGGTGCTCCTCATCGCCTACGACCAAATCCTGATGCGAACCGGCGCGCACCCGACGATGAGCTTCAACCAGATCTTCCTCAACCCCGTCGCCGGCGGTCCGGGACAGCGGCTGTGGATCGACGATCTGGTGGTCTCGATCGGCGCGCCGCCATAGGAGACCTCTCGGCTGGGCGGGAGGCTTGGGCGGAGGCGAGCGGACGCGCCTCGGCCGGCCGCTGCCGAGCCGCATCCGCGGGCTCCGGTGCTCGAGGCGCTCGAAGAGGGCCGTCTCCCGCGAGCTGTGGAAAGACCTCTACCGCGCGGCCGGGCGGCTGTAGGGAGCTCAGCGCGAGGCCGCCCGGAGACCGTCCACCGCGCTAACGTTCTTGGGTGAGACGGCCAGGACCGCGGCGAAGGCCTTGGCCGCGGCTGCCTTCTTGCCCTGCTTGAACAGGGCCCAGCCGAGGCCAGCTTTCATCTGCAGGTTGGCCGGGTAGAGCCGCAGCACCTTGCCGTAGAGCCGTTCGGCCTCGGAGTAGCGCCCCAGGTTATAGAGCGTCCAGGCCAGCCGGGAGCTGGCCTGAAAGTTGTGAGGGTCCATCCGCAGGACCTTTCGCGCGCTCTGCTCGGCGTCTTTCCACAGCCGCAGCGCGATCTGCGGCAACGTCAGGCCCAGCCAGGGCTCCACAGCCCTGGGGCTCAGGCGCGCCGCCTTGCGGTAGGCCTCGACGGCGGACCGGTGCTCACCCACCCTGTAGCGCAGCCAGGCGAGGCGCAGCTGAAAAAAGTAGCGCCCCTGCTGGCCCCGGACCGACTGCAACGCCTTGAGCGCGGCCCTGGGCTGGCCCGCGGCCTCCCGCTCGTAGGAGCGCTGGTAGCCGGTGGCGACGCTGTCCTGGGCGGCGCCCTGGGACGGCAGCACCATCCCGACCACGATCGCGATCGCGATCAACGTGGCTCGACTCTGTGAGGGTCTCTTGGCTGTAGCTAGCATCGATTCTAGGTCTCCGGTTCAGTGGCGCTCGCTGGCGCCGGATTCACCCGCTTCGTTCGCTTGCTCTGCCCTCCCAGCTGTGCGCCGGGCGACGCGGCTCACGCCACGGACCGTCAGCGACACCCGCTCGATCCCGCGCTCTCCGAGCCGGGCCTCGGTCTGCACCAGCGGAGCTCCGCCTCGCCCCAGCCGCCGCGACCTACCCGTGACCAGCAGGTCCGGTCCCTCCCGGCGAGCGGCGTACTGGATCACGATCCCGTCATCTCCGATGAAGGGCGAGAGTAGATCGTAGGGCACCCCGAGCCACGGAGGAAGCAAGGAGCGCCGGGGCAGGACGTCGTCCCACACCATCTCGGGACCGACCTCGAACGGCACCCGTGAGAGCGCGGCGTGCACCAGGCGCAGCACCGAGCCCCGGCGGCCCAGGGTGTCGAGGACGGTGAAGTGAGTCTTGTCGTGCTCGTAAAAGAGCGTGCTCCGCCGGGAGGCCGACCGCAGCAGCAGGTTGCCGAGGAGGTCGATCTCCGGCACGACGTCCTCCTCGCGGCCCTCGCCGTCCTCGAGCCGGAAGGTCTGCACCTCTCCGTAGGGGAACCGCACCAGGCGCTCGAGATCCTCCTGCGGCTGCAGGTTGCGCACCACCTCTCCCTCGACGGGCACCAGGGTGCGGTGAAAGATCGACCCCACGCCCTCGGACACGCGCTCGCCCTCGCCCTCGGACGCGCACACGCCCTCGGACACGACATCGTGCAGC
>JAUVBO010000534.1 GCA_030591195.1 Pseudomonadota bacterium | reverse complement strand
GTCGATCGACTCGCTGCGCTACAACCTGTTCGCGTCGACCTTCCTCGGGCGCGGGCTCCGCGTCGGGCCCAAGAAACGCCCGCACCTGCGGGTCGCGGGGATCAGGGTCAAGGTCAGGGTCTCGCTGCTGCGTCCTGGCGACCGGACGGTCCGCAACGCCGAGGCGAGCGGCATCAAGGTCGACATCCCCCTGTCGTGGCTCGGCCGGCGCACGGCGATGCCAGCCACCGCCGGATTCGACGTCGAGCGTCTGCGGCTGAAGGGCGAGATCAGGCTGCGCGAGCCGAAGAACCAGATCCTGCTCGAGGGCGTCGAGATCTCCGGCAGCGGCCTCGCCGCGGCCGCGGCGCGCAAGGGCGTGATCCCTGCGCTCACCGGTCGGATCTCGCTGGTGGCCAAGCGCCTGAGCCTGGGCGGGAAGGTCCTGCGTGATCTGCGGATCGTCGGCCGGTTGGACAAGAAACGTACCCTGCGGATCGAGCAACTCGTGCTTCGCCTGGCTGGCGGGGAGGTCAGCCTATCGGGGACTGCCCGGCTCGGTCGGCGGCGCCTGCTCGATCGGCTGACCCTCGCTGGCGTTGTCTCGAAGGTCCGGCTGATCGGCGAGACGCCCCTGTCAGGCAAGATCAAGATCGCTGGACGCTGGGGTGGCGGGCTGAAGATCAGCGGCAAGCTGCGCGTCGATGGCTCGCCGTCGACGCTGGCGCCGGCACGCGGGCGGCTGGCTGGCCAGCTGCCGATCAAGGTGCGCCTCGGCCTGCGCCTCGGCAAGCGGCGCCTCAGCGGTCGTCTCCCGCGCTGGCGCCTGAGATAAGCTGACCCGATGTGTCCCGGCTACTTCAGCGCGTCCTGCTTGAGCAGGAACTTGTTCAGCTTGTATTGCCGGCAGGCGAACAGGTCGGCGACACCCTGGTGCCGGACGCCGAAGAAGCCGTCCTTGTTGTTCGGGCCCACGGTCAGCCGGTGGCGGGTGCGGTCCTTGAGCCGCAGCTCGATGGTCCACTCGGGCCTGGCCATCCCGAGCTCCTCGGCGCTGTGCTTGGCGAAGCGATCGGCCTTGAGCGAGGCCAGGGTCTGAGCCGCCGTGTCGACCTTCTTCTTCGCCGCGTCGGCTAGCTTCTTGCCGTCGCGGTGCCAGTCGTCGGCCTTGCGGGTCAGCTTGATCGTGGTGCGCTTTCTGTCCTTGGCCGAGACCTGGATCAGCTTGAGCTCGATCAGGTCCTTGGCCTTGAATCCAAGGATCGTCTTGTCGCGAAAATCGATCGGGCGCTTGATCAGGTTGTCCGCCGCGTACTGCTTGAGCGAAAACACCTGGGGGCCGCTGCCGGCGACGAAGAA
The DNA here is from genome assembly GCA_030591195.1 of Pseudomonadota bacterium. The sequence continues at coordinate 2,743 of JAUVBO010000534.1, read as the reverse complement.
GCTGTCGTTTTCCTTCTTGCCGATCTTGACCGTCTGCTCGCCCTTGCTCCCGTCGAGCTTGACCACGACCGTCGCCTGGGGCTGGTCGAGGCCGGTCTTGCCCGGCTGGGCGTCGTCGACGAAGTCGGCCGCCGAGAGGTTCGACAGCGCGGAGATCAGGCCGCGCGGCACGTCGGCGTCGAGCTGGTCCACCGGCGACGAGCTCTTGTCGACCTTCCAGGGGGCCTTCTGGTCCTTGCGCGACAGGGTGATCTCTCCAGCCGCCGTGATCACCCGGAGCTCGCGGGCCGCTTCGCGCTTGAAGCTGAGGATCGTCCGGTCACGCCAGGACTTGAGGTCCTTGCCAAAGGTCGCGCGAAGCGAGCCCACCACCTGCCAGACCGCGTCCTGGCCCTCGACCCGGAGCATGGTGAAGCCCGCCGCGGCCTTGCCGAGGTAGAAGTCGGCCAGCGTCTTTCCCCCCTTGGCCTTGACCGTCACCCGCACTGCCGAGGCGGCGTCGACTTGGTGCAGCCCGTGCTTGTCCTTGCGCTCGGTCACCAGGTCGCCGAAGTCGAGCTTCTCGAGGGCCTCGCCGAGGCGCTTGCTGGCATACTTGTCGGCCGCGTACTTCAGCGGCTCGACGAGCTTCCACCGGTGGGCGCCCTCGCTGGCGAGCGTCACCGTCGGCTTGCCCTGCTGGGCGATGGTCACCCGGTCGACGTCCTTGATCGCGATCCTCGGCAGCGGCCGCCTGCGCTCGCCGGTGCGCTGGCCCTTGGGCGGTTGCTTCATCACCTGCCAGGCGACGATCCCGAGCACGATGAAGACGACGAGGGTGACGAGGTTCTTGCGGTTCATCACTCAGTTCCTTCGAGCGAAGCGTAGGGGCAAGGTAGGGGCCAAGGGAGGGGCCAGGGGACCGGGAGTCACATCCGGCGCAGCTCCTCGGCGCGTCGCTGCCGTCGCGTCCGGCGCCAGCGCCAGCGGGCGATGCCGAGCAGGATGAAGGCCGCCGGCAGGCCGACGATGTTGCCGACCTTGGCCATGGTCACCGAGCCGTCCTCGACCTTGTCCATCGGCCTGCTGGTCTGGCTCTTGGTGCGGATCGCGATCAACGACTCGTCCTGGGCCAGGTAGTCGACCGTGTTGAGCAGCAGGGCAAGGTTTCGTCCCTGGGAGAGACCAAGGTACTGGTCCTTGATCATGTCCGAGTCGCCGAAGACCACCAGGCGCGCCGAGGTCGGGCTGCGCTTGGTCTCCTTCGGCGGCTTCTCGACCCTGTCCTCACCGGGCTTGGCCGGGCCCGCTGGCGGCACCGCCTTGCCGGCGTAGTAGCTCGGCAGGGCGCCCTGGAGGGCGACGGCGAGCGAAAACGGCCCGAGATCCTTGGTCGGCTTCGGCTGGCGCAGGGCGTCGAAGAGGAAGAAGCCGGTCTGCCGCCAGCTCGCCTTGGAGCTCCTGGCCAGCACCTGGCCCTGGACGCCGCCCTTGCCCTCCTTGGCTGCCTTGGTCAGCTCCACCGAGGAGGGAAAGACCGAGACGTAGGCCTTGAGCTTGCGGGTGATCGCGTTTTCCCTGTCGAGCGCGGTGACGATCGGGAACGCCGGGTAGTTAGTGATCACCGCCTGACCCTGGCCGGCCGGCAGCCGGACGCGCTGGTTCTGCCGGTCCATGACCAGGTCCTGGTGGAGCTTGACGCCGTAGTGCTCGAGCATCTTGTCCAGCCCGAGGCGGTTGGCCTGGGCGATGCGCGGCGGCGCCTGGTGGCCGAACTGTCCCCGGGGGGTCTGCAGCACCATCCCGTCGAGGAACAGCGCCACCGCCTTGCCCTGGTGCAGGAACTGGTCGATCTCGTACTTGGCCCGGGCGGCGAAGGGCTTCTGGGGCCCGACGACCACCAGCAGGTCGACGTCGTTCGGGATCGGCTTCTTGCCTTCGGTAAGGTCGACGGTGGTGACCGCGTAGTCCTTCAGTTGCTGCTGGGCTGCTCGCAGTCCTCGCGTCGTCGAGGGCTCGCCGTGACCCGACGAGAAGCCGATCTTGCGCTTCTTGCGGGTCATCCGCCGGATGGTCGAGCTGATCTGGTACTCGAGGTCGTTGATGCTGGCAACGAACGGGATCGCCTCGATCTTGCCGCCGTGCTGGAAGGCGATGCCGAGGTAGGCCTGAGCCACCGACTGCTGGGTCTGCTTCAGCACCGCCAGGTTGCGCGGGAAGACCTTCAGCCGATGGGCCTCCTGCTTGATCTTCTCGTCACTGGCCGGATCGAGCGCCTCCCAGACGAACTTGCCCTTGGAGTTGGCGGCGTACTCGTCGAGCAGGTCGCGGGTGTAGCGCTCGATCGCCTTGATCTGCGGGTGTGGCGGCAGCTCGGCGCTGATGAAGGCCTTGACCGTCATCCGGTCGGGCAGTGACGCGACGAGCTTCTTCGAGGCGTCCGAGAGGGTGTAGATGCCCTCCTCGGTGAGGTCGAGGCGGCCGAAGAAGCGACTCGAGATCAGGTTGACGAAGACCACGATGCCGATCGTCAGCACCGCGCCCAGCACCGCGTTGGTCCCACGCTTGAGGTTCGCGCTCGCCATCGGATCCTCCTTAGCGCCAGCGGCGGCTGTCGAGCGACTGCACCGCGAGGAACAGGCAGCCGCCGATCAGCGAGATGTAGTAGACCAGGTCGCGGGTGTCGATCACGCCGCGGGCGATGTTGGCGAAGTGGGTGTCGAGGCTGATGTAGGCGATCACCGGCGCCAGCGACGCGGGCATC
>JAUVBO010000985.1 GCA_030591195.1 Pseudomonadota bacterium | reverse complement strand
TGATGGCGGTGATGACCGGCGGCTTCGCCACCGTGGCCGGCGGCGTGCTGGCGATCTACGTCGCCTTCCTCGCCGACGTGCCGGGCATCGCCGGGCACCTGGTCACCGCCTCGATCATGGCCGCGCCGGCGGCCCTCGGCGTGGCGAAGATCATCCACCCCGAGACCGAGGAGCCGGAGACCGGCGGCCGGGTGTCGATCGACGTCGAGCGCGCTGACAGCAACGCCGTCGAAGCGCTGGCCCGGGGCGCCAGCGAGGGGATGCAGCTGTGCCTCAACATCTGCGCGATGCTGATCGCCTTCGTCGGCCTGATGGCGCTGATCAACGCCTTCCTCGGCCTGTTCGGCACCAGCCTCCAGCAGCTGTTCGGCTGGGCCTTCTCGCCGCTGGCCTGGCTGATCGGCGTGCCCTGGGCCGAGGCGACCACGGTCGGCGGGCTGCTCGGCGAGAAGCTGGTGCTGACCGAGCTGCTCGCCTTCCTGCACCTCAAGGGAATGCTCCATCAGCTCAGCGCCCGGACGACGATGATCGCCTCCTACGGCCTCTGCGGCTTCGCCAACGTGGCCTCGATCGGGATCCAGATCGGCGGCATCGGCGGCATGGCACCGAGCCGCCGCAGCGACATCGCCAGGCTGAGCATCAAGGCGATGTTTGCTGGCGCCCTCGTCTCGCTGATGTCCGCGGCCATCGCCGGAATCTTGCTCTGAGACGCGCGACTCCGAGAGTAACCGTCCGCAACAACTCTTCGTAGCTCGGGTTTGACATCCCTCAAGCCTCCGGAAACAATAAAATCGAAGGTTCGACGACGCGAGGATGCCAGACGCGCATGATATCAGAATGATATCGGCAAGAGGATGGCCGGAGCTGCTGGCCACACCATGAGCCGCCACACGAGTGACACGGAGGAAACGCCCGGGATCGGTGGGCACGGCGCGGGAGCGGCGGCGACCGATGGTCACGGGCGGCACGCCACCGCCACCGAGGAAACCGGCGGGGTCACTTCCACCGACGTCGAGGCTGAAGCCACGGTCACCTCCACCGACGTCGAGGGCGAGGGTACGGTTACCTCCACCGACGTCGAGGAGGACGGGATCATCGCCCGCAGCGAGCACCTCGACGACGGGACCATCGCCCGTGGCGCCGACGAGCACCACGAACGGACCGAAGAACGCCTGCCCTTCGCCCTCTCCTCGCGCCAGCCGGCGCTGGGAGCAACCACCGAGCGAGCCACCGCCGAGCGCGCCACGACCACGCCGAGCCGCCGGCTGCCAGTCCAGGAGAACACGGCCCAGGTGCCGAGGATGACCTCGGTCCAGCTCCGCCACGCGATGGCGACCCTCGAGCAGAGCGAGAAGACCAAGGAGGTCGAGATCGAGCCCGGGGAGGCCGAGGAGCAGACCTCCCGGCAGATGCCGGGGAGCAGACCTCCGGCGGCCTCGCCGCGGGTCAGCGGGCTGACGGTGGTGCCGATCGACCGGCGCAGCTTCGGCCGCTACACGCTGCTCTGCCGCTTTGCCAGCGGCGGGATGGCCGACGTGTTCCTCGCCAGCATCGGGGGACTCGGCGGCTTCGAGAAGCTGATCGCGATCAAGCGCATCCACGACCACCTCTCCCGGGAACGCGACTTCATCGAGATGTTCCTCGACGAGGCACGCCTCGCCGCCCGCATCTCCCACCCGAACGTGGTCGACGTGATCGAGCTCGGCGTGGTCGACGGCACCTACTTCATCGCGATGGAGCATGTGGCCGGCCAGACCCTCCGCACGCTGGCCAAGAGCACCCACCTGCCGCTGCCGCTGGCGGCGCGCATCATCTCCCAGGCCGCGGCGGGGCTCCACGCGGCCCACGAGCTGCGCGACAACGAGGGCGAGCTGCTGCACCTGGTCCACCGGGACGTCTCGCCGGCCAATATCCTCGTCAGCTACGAGGGCGCGGTGAAGGTCGCCGACTTCGGCGTAGCCCGCGCGCGGGGCAACCTGCACACGACCCAGACCGGCACGGTCAAGGGCAAGTTTGCCTACATGTCGCCCGAGCAGGCCTCCGGTGAGGCCATCGACCGCCGGTCGGACATCTTTGCGCTCGGCGTGGTGCTCTACGAGGTCACCACCCGCCATCGCCTGTTCAAGGCCGAGTCGGACCAGATCACCCTGGCCAAGGTGATCGCCGGCGACATCATCCCACCGTCCCAGCTGATCCAGCGCTACCCGCCGGAGCTCGAGCGGGTCGTCCTCCGGGCCCTCGAGCGCATACCCTCCCACCGCTTCGCCACCGCCCACGAGCTGCACGAGGCGCTCGAGGGCTTCATTCACCGCAGCGGCAAGCGCGTCACCGCGATGACCGTTGGCGGGCTGATGAAGCGCACCTTCGCGCCCCAGATCCAGCACCGCGAAGAGATCCTCCGCAGCTGCCGGCAGGTTGACGCCCAGCACCTCGGCGACGTCACCTCCGGCCTCGCCGAGGACCCCTCGTTGACCCTCGACACGATCAGCGCGGCGCTGCTGCAGCCGCGGCCGGTCGCCAAGAGCCGCTGGCCGGCCTCGATCCTCGTCGCCCTCGCCGTGTCGGTGGCGCTGTTCGTCGCCGCGGTGGTCCTCACC
>JAUVBO010000101.1 GCA_030591195.1 Pseudomonadota bacterium | reverse complement strand
AGGGGTCGGCCAGCCGGACCAGGCGACGCTTGACCGGCCGGTCCTCCAGCGAATGAAACGAGATCACCACCACCCGTCCGCCGGGACGGAGGGCGGCAGCGAAGGTGTCGAGGAAGCGCTCGAGGGCACCGATCTCGTCGTTGACCGCGATGCGCAGGGCCTGGAAGGTTCGTGTCGCGGGGTGAATCCGCTCGCGACCCGCGCCACGCGAGCGGCCGCGTCGCTCGCGCCGGTAGATACCGACCACCAGCGCCGCTAGGTCGCGCGTCGAGCGGAGCTCACCCCGCGTCATGCTGCGCTTGATCGCCCGCGCGATCCGACGTGCGTGGCGCTCCTCGCCGTAGTCTCGCAGCACCCGCGTCAGCTCCGCCTCCGGGAGCTGGGCGATCAGCTCGGCCGCGGTGGTCGCCGAGCCGGGGTCCATTCGCATGTCGAGCGGCCCGTCGAGCCCGAAGCTGAAGCCGCGAGCCGGCGTGTCGAGCTGATGAGAGGAGACGCCGAGGTCGAGCAGGATGCCGTCCACCGGCAGCAGATCGAGGACCTCGAGGATCGAGACCACCTCGCAGAAGCTCGCCTGGCGCAGGATCACGCGCTCGCCGAACCTCTCCAGCGCGCCCGCGGCCTGCCGCAGGGCGGCCGGGTCACGGTCGAGCCCGATCAGCTGTCCACCCGGGCCACTGCGGCGGAGGATCTGCTCGGCGTGGCCTCCGGCGCCCACCGTGCCATCGCAGTAACGTCCGTCGGCCCGCACGTCGAGTGCATCGAGTGCCTCCTCGAGCAGCACTGGGGTGTGGCGAAAGTCGGTCTGCGCCCGATCCACGCTCAGCTCGCCCCTCTCAAAGTCCCAGCCGAGCGAGGGCGTCGTTGATCGCCGGCAGCGACGCCTTGGCTCGCTCGCGCTCTTCGTGCCAAAGCCGGCGGTCCCAGACCTCGATGCTGGTGCCGAGGCCGGCGAAGATCACCGGGCCGGCGAGGTTGGCGTAGTCGCGCAGCGGCGGCGGAACCAGGATCCGGCCCTGCTTGTCGGTGGCGCATTCGGCGGCGCCCGCGATGTGCAAGCGCTTGAGGCGGATGACGTTCTCGTCGAACTGAGGCAGGTCGGCCATCCGCTGCTGGAAGGCCTGCCACTCGTGGACCGGGTAGGCCACCAGGCAACGCCCGGCTGGATCCACATTGGTCGTCAGGATCAGGCGGGAGTCGCCGTTGGCCGAGAGCACCTCGCGAAAACGGGCAGGCAGGCTGATCCGGCCCTTGTCATCCAACGTGTGCTCATAGGTTCCGAGAAACAAAACGAAAACCCTGTTTCCTGAGGTGAGTCCCCGGCTTGCCACAACCCTCCACCAAACCCCACTTCACTCCACTTCCTCCCACCCATAACAACACCTGGACCCCTACCGGTCAAGTTTGAGCTTCAGAAAATGGCTACGTATTTGAGGGCTTACAAAGGATTGGTGGAGGTCAAAGACCTACACACAACATATTGTTGTGACGCCAGAGTGGGAAAAAGTGGGAGACGAGCTCGAGGATCCGCCCCGCGGATCGTCGTGTGGCAAGCGCCGGTGATCAGGGAGCAAACGGCCGAGGCCTCAGGCCCGGGACCCTGGAGCGTCTTGCGGCATCGATCATCGCGCGTCCGCCCGCCGGCGGCAAGAAATCGGCGATAGAGTGGCGTCGATGGCTGTGGCAGGATGGGGTGCATGTGGTGCAGACCCATCGCAACCATCGCGCTTGTGCTGTGCGCGGTCAGCGGTTGCGCGAGCAGCGGCGGTGGCAACGACGGCTCGCCCGATGGATTTGCCGATGGCCTGAGCTTCGTCGACCGTGGGACGCAGAGGGACCAGGAGGTCGATCTCCCGCCCGACCAGGGGCCAGACCAGACCCTCGACCAGACCCTCGACCTCCCCCCCGATCTTCCGCCGGTCGACACCCTCGACGCCTGCGTGCCGCGGTGCGCCGGGCTCGCGTGCGGCGCCGACGGCTGTCGTGGTAGCTGCGGCAGCTGTGCCGCCGATGAGGTCTGCGCCGCGGGGACCTGCGAGGCGAAGCTGCTCGAGGTCGCGATCGTCAGCGCGCCGAGCCTGGTCTGGCAGTACGAGGCTCTCAACAGCTGCGTCTACCCCGACGGTCCGCTGCGGCTCTATCGCGACGGCAGCGGGCGGGCCTCGGCGATCATGCCGCAGATCAAGAACTACCGCCTCGTCAGCTCGACCACCGACGGCGAGCTGACGATCAAGCCCACCGACCCCGCGCCGTCGGTCTACGACTCGCCGCTGAACGAGATCGAGTCGATCTATGACTCGCGCTTTATGCTCGCGGGACTCTGGACCGAGGACGGCCAGACGATCCACGCCGTGGCCCACCACGAGTGGTACAACCCCGGCCTGGTCACGGTCCAGGGCAAGTGCGGCCCGTTCGTACCGAACGGTTCCTTTGGCTGGGTCAATGCCGTACACCACATGACCTCTTCCGACGGGGGCGCGAGCTTCGTCGCCACCACGCCCTTCGTGCCGCCGATCAGCTACCAGGCCGATCGGCTGGTGCTCGCCCCCGAGCGCTGGACCGTCCAGGGGGTGGCCAAGCCGGTCTACCCGCAGGGCGAGACGCGCTATGGGTTCTTCCGACCGTCGAACATCGTCGAGGAGGGTGGGTTCTACTACATCGCCGTCGCCGTCGAGGAGCTGGTGCGCGCGTTGCCTGGAGCGGTCGATCTGATTCCTCCCCGGCGCGGGTTCCTGCTGGCCCGGACGACCGACATCGGCGGCGGATGGGCCAACGGTAAGTGGCAGCACTACAACGGCAGCTCGTGGACGCCGGTCAGCGGCGTGATCGCGAACGGCGCGTCCCACATCTTCACCCACGCGGCGAGCCACCCCGGCCCGCGTACCGTGGTGCCGATCGGTGACCCGAAGCTCGACGGTGACCTGTTCTCGATGACCCACAACCTCGTCCGCTGCACGCTGACCGACAGGTGGCTGCTGCTCGGACACACCGGCAGCTCGAGGTACCTCGCCTTCAGCTCGACCAAGTCGCTCTCGCTGCCCGCCTGGACCCCGGTACAGGCGGTGGTTGGCTCCCACGAGCTGAAGCTTGGCAGCACGATCCACCCTTGGCCGGTGGACGAGGGCGGCAAGCAGGTCTCCGAGTGGGCCGGCGCCTACCCGAGCCTCGTCGACCACCAGTCGGCCGGCAAGGTCTACATGTTCACCGGGGCCTCACCGTCGCTCTACTACATCAAGACCAACAACGGCATCGATCGCGACCTCTACCGGGTCGAGCTGCAGATCACGGTCAAGTGATCGCCGAGCAGGTCTAGAACCGCAGCAGCGCGCCGACCCGCAGCACGCCGCCGGTGATCGACATCGAGCCGACGTCGGTGCCCGACAGCGGGATGGTGCGCAGGTCCTCGTCCGGCTCGGGTGACAGCGAGAAGGACAGTGGGCTGCTCACCGTGACCCCACCCTCGATCACCACCCCGCCGGTGATCCCGCGTTCGGCGCCATACATCCAGCGCCGCGGCAGCAGCAGCTGGACCCCGGCGAGCAGGTAGGCGGTGATGCCGGCCGAGACGTCTGAGATCTCGCCGTTGATCGCGCCAGGCTTGATGTCACCGTCGAGCGAGAGGGCGCCGAAGATCACTCCGAGGCCGGCGCGGGCCTGTGGGACTAGCCAGGGGCGCAGCGGCCAGGTGTAGCGGCCGCCGATGGTCAGCGACTGGATCAGCCCGCGGGCCTCGAGCGCGGTGCCGAAGAGGTCGGCGCGCTTGGCGCCGACGGTCCACGAGGTCTCGATCCAGATCCCGCGCTGGGCGTCGAACAGGGCGCGGGCATAGGACAGCTCGGCCTGCAGCAGCAGGTTGTCCTCCGAGATCGCCGCGAAGCTGTCGTCGGCCAGGTAGCTGTTGCTGATCCGCAGTGAGACCTCGTTGTGGGCGTCCGCCGGAGGGGAGGCGAGCAGCAACAGCAGCGGCAACGGCAGCGAGGACAGCGCGATGATGGTTCGGGATCTTCTCCGGCTCGTGTGCATCGGTCAGTCCTCCAGCCCGAGGTCGAGCAGGTCGCCGAGGACGAAGCCCCAGAGAACTCGCGCCTCGTCGCGGTTCGCGTCAGGGCGGGGCAGGATCGTCACCAGCCCGGTGGCCGCCCCGTGGTCGACGACCAGCGTCTGTCCCACCGCCAGCACCCGCTTCGGATTGTGGTCGAGCCGCAGGTCGAGCGCGTGGAGGTTCTTCAGGTCGATCAGGCCGAGCCGCGCGATGCCGGGGGAGACGCCGACGAGGTAGTCCTCGCCGACGAAGTCGAAGCTGTGGAGCTGCTGGCGCCCCTGGATCGGCGTGTCGGTGTGGTGCTCGCCCACCAGGTCGAGCAGCGAGATCACGTCGCGAGCGTCGTTGTGCACCACCAGCGCCAGCTGGTCGCCCGGTACCCGGACCAGCTGGTGCACCGGCTTGGCCAGCGAGCGGTGGGTCAGGTTGGCCTCTCGGCGCTCGGCGAGCTGGTCGAGCTCGAGGAAATGGACCCGCGGCCGCGGCTGGCTGCTGCTGTAGACCAGGGCCAGCGTCGGCTTGTCGGGCGGCACCAGCAGCAGCTTGTCCACCGGCTCGCCGACGTCGATGGTGACGAACTCGCTGGTGGCGGCGTCGATCAGCGACAGGTCGCCCGAGGCGTTGGCGGTGAGGATCCGCGACGGGGCGCCGTCCTCGCCGGTGGCGACCAGCGCCATGTCGGCCACCACCCGGCCCGAGCTCGGCTGGTTGATCGTCGGGCGGTAGTCGTTCTCCCGCTCGTTGGTCGCTGGCTTGGGCTCGAGGCTGAGGGCGAAGAGGTCAGCCGCCCCGGCGGCGCGGACGTAGACCGCTGGCTGCTCGGGCGCGAAGAGCACCTGCTGGGGGATCACCTCGGCCTCGCTCTCGGCGGGCGCGAGCGGGACCGTGATCTCCGAGCGCGCCCGGTGGTCCATGTCGATGAACGTCAGGTAGTTGCGCGCCAGCACCAGGGCGAGGGTGCGCTGCTTTCCCCCCCGGGGCACCTTCATCCGCGGCGAGAAGATCACTCCGAGCGGCGCCGAGCCGAACGAGCGCAGGGTCCGCAGGGTGGGGTTGTCGGCGCCCGGTTGTTGTTCCAGGTCAAGCAGCGCCACCTCGTTCGGGTTGCGAAACACCGCCGGCCCCTGCTGGGGCGCGTCGCCGTAGTAGGCCACGGCGAAGCGGTCGTCGGCCGAGATGGCGAGGCGGTCGAAGGCCCCGTCGAGCTCGAAGCGACGCACCAGGGTCAAGCCGTCGCTCGACGGCTTGACGAGAAACAGCGCCGGGGCCTCGGGGTGTTGGTCCTTGAGGAGGGCCTCCTTGCCGGCGGTGAGCACCGCCAGCCCGTCGCGCGAGGGGGTGGGCGAGGCGAACAGCGCGTTGCGCCCGATGGTCCGGCGGCGGACCCGCGGCGGGTTGACGGTCGGGTCGAGGGCGATCACCTCGCCGCGGGTGGCCTCGACCCACAGCACCTGGTTGCCGACCCGGTAGGGCCCGAGCAGTCGCTGGGGGGTCGACCAGATCTGGGGGCGGTCGACACACCCCGCGGCCAGGGCCGCCAGGGCGAAGCCGACCAGCGCGGATCTCAGGGGTGCTCTTAGCTTCGAGCTCATTCGATCACCTGGCTGTTGAGAGCGAACCCGGTGAGGGTCCGCGTCGTTTGGCTCTCCTGGTCGATGAACGTCACGCGACCGAGCGGGTGGTTCTGGGCGACGAAGACCTGGTTGGTCGCGGGCACCAGCCCCACCGACGCCGGATTCGAGCCGAGCGGCACCCGCACGACGAGGAAGCTGATGAGATCTATCGCCTCCACCAGGCGGACGCCGAGCTGGGGGTCCGAGAGCAACAGGTAGGCGGTCTCGCCCGAGGGATCGAAGGTGCTCGCTCCGCCGGCGGCGTCGGTCAGCTGCAGCTTGACGAAACCCGACTCGACGTCGAGCAGGCTGTAGCCGTGGCGGCGGTCGACGTAGTCTTCGAGGTTGTCGGTGGTCGTTGGCGGGCCAGGCTTCTTGCTGTGCAAGATCATGGCGGTCTTGCCGTCGGGCGCGGGTCGCACCGCACGGACCGCCTTCTGCAGCGGGATCGCCGCCAGCGTCCGCGTCGCCAGGTCGACCACCAGCAGTACCTCGTCGTCGGTAGCGTTGGTGAAGAGGAAGACCCGCCGCCCGTCGCCCGTGAGGGTCGCCTGACCGAAGCGGTGCTCGCTCTGCAGGATCTCGATCGCGCCCGGGCCGGGTTCGGCGAGAAAGCGCTCGAGGTCGATGATCGCCAGCTGGCGCTGGTCGCGCAGGACCGCCAGCGCGAGCTTGCCGTCGGGGGTCAGGTCGAGGTCGGACGGCACGCCGGGCAGCGGCAGGTCGTGGATCTCCCCGGTCGAGAGCTCCACGGCGCGCAGGCCCGCCACGCCTGGCTGCCTGAGCAGTGCGAGCTCACCGTCGGGTGTCACGCGCACCTCCTCGGGCTTGGCCTCGGTCAGCGGATCCTCGAAGTACGAGATCGTCGGGACGATCGCGGGCGCGACGGTCTCGGCCAGATCGATCACCGAGACGCCCTGCTCGGTGATCACGAAGGCCCGGGTCCCGTCCGCCGAGAACTGGACGCCGGACGGTCGGTAGCCCACGGAGAGGTCGACCGACTGGTGCGACGCCAGCCGCAGCAACGTGACCTCCTGGAAGGTGTCGCCGGGCAGCTCACTCGCCTCGCGGCTGACGACGAAGTAGGCCACGGCAAATCGCCCGTCGGGGCTGACCGCCAGCCGGTTCAGCCCTCGGGCGGTGGGCAGGGTCAGTACCTCGTCGCTGCCATCGGCCTTGGACCGGAGCAGGGTGGCGGTCGCGTCGTCGCGGTCGAGCAGCAGCGCCAGATCCTCTCCTCCCACGGTGCGCAAGGCGCCGGGGTTGTCTCCGACCTTGATCGTCCGGACCTGGAGGGTCTTCGAGTCGATCTTGACCACCATGTCCTGCTCGGCAATGGCGACGTAGACGTAGCGTTTTCCGCCCTGGGGGGCCTCCCGATCCTCCTCCACCTCGGCAGGCTGGGCGTCCCCCCCCACACCGCCATCGGCGGCGGATAGCGGGCTGCAGTAGCCGAACTCGTTGCACTGCCAGCCAGGCGGGCAGTCATTGGCGCCGAAGCAGCGCTCGGCGCCCGCGTTGCCCTCATCCCGAGGGGGTGCTTGCGCCCCGGCGGTAAGGTCGGCGGATTCGCTACATCCAACCAACGATACCAACAGCGCCACCGAGAGCCATGGCGTTATCTGGGGCGAAGTCATCACGCGGGAGCGGGTTGTCGGAGAGGGCTGCTTTCGGTGGTTCATATTCGTCCTCGAGCGCGGGGCCGCGACGGAGCTGAATCGCAAACCTTGGACCAACCGGGAAATCTGGCCCTCGATTACCATAACATACTGAAATAGCCGGGTAATACATTGTAGTCCGCCAGACGGAGCCGAACGCGCAGGCAACAAGAAACGGGCGCATGGCTGACATCCATGTCATGTTTCCGCAAGGACGGCT
>JAUVBO010000444.1 GCA_030591195.1 Pseudomonadota bacterium | reverse complement strand
GTCTGCTGCCGGCCTGGGTGCCCAGGGCTGTCGGCACCGAAGCAGCTCCCGGCCATGGCACGGCGGTTGCTGAACGGCACGGCGCAAACGACTTGACGACAGCGCTTGGCCCGAGACGCGGCCCGCGCCCAGCTGGCGACCTGTGTCGCCAGTGATGTGGTGGTTCGCGCGGTGCCTTGAGGCGCAAAAAGAAGGAGAAGACCATGAGCAGGATTCGACGACTCGGCATCGCCACCGTGGCGCTCCTGGCTGCCCTGGCCACAGGGGCCTGCGGCACGAACACGATCACCAACGGCGGCGGCCCGCGCGGCAAGGCGTCGGCCTTTCAGGGCTACCGGGAAGGCGTGCTGACCTGTCCGACCGACTGGCGCGGGGTCAACGCCCCGGCGGGCCTCAGGCTGCGGGCCGGGCCGGGCGGGGTGCAGATCGCTACCGAGCTGCTGCGCGACGCCGCCGGCAACGCCCTGGCGGCCCTGCCGGCGGGCACGCGCTTCACGGTGGTCGCCGGCTCACCGGGCGAGCTCGCCGAGCTCAACGATACGTTCTACAGCTGGCGACGGGTCGGCCTGGTGCACTGGAACGGCGAGGAGATCGACGTCTCGGGGGAGAGCCTCTGGGTCGCCGAGAACACGATGACGCCGGACATCGACACGCCGCTGGCGAGCTGCGGCGTGCGCCCGCTTGATCGCGGCCGCCTCACCGACGGCGAGTTTTCGGTGCGGCGCCGGACCTGGGTCACGGGCGACACGGATCTCGGCAACGACCCGCGTGACGGCGTCGCGTTGCCCGCCCGCTTCCTCGAGGGCGCCTACCTGCCCGAAGGCTGGCGGGTGTTCAACGACGAGCGCAGCTGGAGCGGCAGGAGCCGCAAGGTCGACGTCAAGGACAACGTCGATGGCGACTTCGTCCAGCTCTCCTGCGACCAGTGCTCCTTTGGCCTCGAGAAGACCTTTGCCGTGCCGGCGGGCCGGCACATTGTCTGGGTCCCGATGCAGCTGACCATCGGTAGCGGGCAGGGCATCGACGCCGCGGTGAGCTTCCAGCAGCAGGGACAGCCCGCGGTGCGTGGCGGCTCGAGCAGCGAGGGCGAGAGGGTCGAGATGGCTAGCCTGACCGTCGAGGGCCCGACCGAGGTCACCGTCCGGCTGCACCTGACCCGCGACCTCAGTGGAAACGGCGCCGAGGCGGCTTTCTATGGGGTGCAGATCCTGCCCGCGTACGACCCGAACACCAGGGCCGAGGGGATGTCACAGCTGGGCACGCTGCCCGTGTCCAAGGCGGCCTTCGTCGACGCGGAGGTCTTCGAGGCTCGCAGCCCGGCGAGCGATCCCTACGCCGCCGGCCGGCTGCCTCACGGCTTCATGGTCGCCGTCGGTGATGACAACCTGCCCAACATCGACAACGCAACCTACGACCGCCGGGTCCAGGTGGTCGACGACCGCCTGCTGGTCAGCACCCGCGGCGGTTACTGGGGCGTCAGCACCAGCTTCTACGGCCTGGCCGACAGCTACCGGGTCAGCGTGCCGCTGCAGGTGATCGAGGGCGCGGTCAACGACGTGACCGTGGTCGTCAACTACGTCTACGGCATCGAGGTGGTCGACAACAAGACCGTCGAGCTGCGCCGGAACAAGGTCGTCAAGCTCGACAACCTCATCGCCGGCGACTGGGCGGTGGCCGAGCTCGACATCGCCGACTACTTCGGTCAGATGAATGACATCCGCGTCGTCCTGCTGGTCCACGGCGTCTGGAGCCCGGATCGCGGCAACGCGCCGGCCACCGTCGCCTTCGACGGCATCTGGATCGAGGAGCTCTAGCCACCGGCCTGAGCACCTGCGGCTGCACCCACCTCCTCGCGCCGACTCCTGGACTTGCCGGTAGATCCGGCGTGATCTCGCTACGATCCTGGCTTCCTCCCCCCGCCATTGCCGCGCCGCGTCAGGCGGGATATATTTCCGCCAGACGGGCGCACCAGCGACAAGAATCCGCCCTTCCCTCAACGCCAAAAGGAGCCTCTGATGGCCGACTTCATCGCCGATCTCCGCGACCTCAAGTTCGTCCTCTTCGACCAGCTCGACCTCGCGCCGCTGCTCAAGAGCGAGCGTTTCTCGGACTTCTCCCCCGAGGACTTCGAGATGATGATCGACGAGGCCCACCGCCTGGCCAAGGAGGTCTTCGCCCCGTCCAACGAGCCGGGCGATCGCGAGGGCTGCAAGCTCGAGGACGGCAAGGTCACCGTGCCGGCGGCCTACCACGAGCCCTACCAGAAGATGATCGAGGGCGGCTGGCTGTCGATCAGCAACAGCGCGGAGTACGGCGGCGGCGGCACGCCCGATCTGATGCGCAAGGCGGTCGACGACCTGTTCTTCGGCGCCAACATTTCCCTCAACCTCGGCGTGCTGCTGACCATCGGCACCGGGCACCTGATCGAGGCCTTCGGTACCGACGAGCTGAAGCAGAGGTACGTCGAGAAGATGTACAGCGGCCAGTGGGCGGGGACGATGTGCCTCACCGAGGCGGGAGCCGGATCGGACGTCGGGGCGGTCAAGACCAAGGCGAAGAAGGTCGACGGCCAGGACCATTACCTGATCGATGGCGAGAAGATCTTCATCACCTTTGGCGACCACGACCTGACCGAGACGGTGATCCACGCGGTGCTGGCGCGGGTCGCCGGCGCGCCAGCGGGCACCAAGGGGTTGAGCCTGTTCATCGTGCCCAAGCACCGGATCAACGACGATGGCACCATCGGCGAGCGGAACAACGTCGACTGCCCCGGCATCGAGCACAAGATGGGCATCAACGGCTCGCCGACCTGCACGCTGACCTTCGGCGTCGACGGCGACTGCCACGGCTGGCTCCTCGGGGAGGAGGGCCAGGGCATGCGGGCGATGTTTCAGATGATGAACGAGGCGCGGATCTCGGTCGGCATGCAGGGCGCGGCGCTGGGCAACGCCGCCTACCAGCAGGCGCTGGCGTTCGCTCGCGAGCGGCTACAGGGCTCGCACATCACCCAGATCAAGAACCCCGACGCCCCGCGGGTGCCGATCGTGATGCATCCCGACGTGCGGATGATGCTGATGAAGCAGAAGGCCTACGGCGAGGGCCTGCGATCGATGATGCTCTACTGCGCCTGGGCGCTCGACTACGCCGAGATCGCCGAGGACGAAGAGGAACGCCAGAAGTACCACGCGCTGGTCGAGATCATGACCCCGATCTGCAAGGCCTACGGCACGGACATCGGTTTCCGCATGACCGAGTGGGCGATGCAGACCTTCGGCGGCTACGGCTACATCAAGGAGTACCCCGCCGAGCAGTTCATGCGCGACGCGAAGATCGCCTCGATCTACGAGGGGACCAATGGGATCCAGGCGATGGACCTGGTCGGTCGCAAGCTCTCGGCCGGCGGTGGGGCCAACGTCAAGGCGCTCTATGGTCTGATCTCCAAGGCGGTGGCGCGGAACAAGGAACACCCGGTCTTTGCGGACCAGTACGCGGCGCTCTCGGCGGCCAAGGACAGCTGGGCCGGCGTCAACCAGTTCTTCGTCGAGTCGGCGGGCAAGGGCAACTTCATCGTGCCGCTGCTGACCGCGACCAACTACCTCTCGCTCTGCGGCGACATGCTGATGGCCTACTTCCTGCTCGACCAGGCGGTGATCGCCTTTGGCAAGCTCGGGGCGATCTGCCAGGACGCCGGCGTCGACCCGGCCGACCCGAAGGCGCTCAAGAAGCTCGGCAAGGACAACGCCGAGGCGGGCTACTACTACAACAAGGTGCTCACCGCGCGTTACTTCTGCGCCCACGAGCTGCCCCAGGTCGCAGCCAAGGCAGTGATGATCAAGAGCGGCGACACCAGCGCCTGGGAGGCGGTCTGGACCGAGGAGTAGGGCGCGCTTGTCTGAGGCCTAGTTCCCCATCAGCGCTTCGAGGCCGAAGCGGCCAGCGTCGATCAGCTTGGCGTTCGCGCCGCGGCCGTAGAGCTTGAGGTGCGGCAGCCGGATCACCTTGTCACCGTCGATCTTCGGCTCGTCGCTGAAGTCGGCCTTGATCAGCAGCTCCAGCTCCGAGAAGCCGGCGAGCTTCATCAGCGTGTAGGCCATCACCTGGTGCTCGGTGTGGCCGAGGCCGCCGCCAAATAGCCGGCCGAGCACCGGGATGCCCGGCTCGGCCTTGCTGACCATCTTCTCGAAGAACTCGCGCAGGGCAGCCGCCTTGCGCTCGGCCATCGCCGCGATCGCCTTGTCGTCCTCCGAGCGGGGCTCGACGAGCTGGCCGCGGTCGTCGACCTCGACCACCACGCCGTGGTCGCCCATCTGAGCCTGGCTGCCGTCGGCCGCGCGGAACTCGAGCGTCGAGAGGCGGTCGAGCTTCTGGTACTGGCGCACTCGCTTGTCGAACTCGTCGGTGACCTTGCCGATGTTCTTGCTGCGATCGCTGGGGTTGTTCGAGCAGACCTCTTCCTCCTCGACCGGGTAGGCGTCGTAGTCGGTCTCCATATGGCAGGTGCGACCGCGCGGGCCCCGG
>JAUVBO010000237.1 GCA_030591195.1 Pseudomonadota bacterium | reverse complement strand
GTTGAGTTTCCGCTCAGCCCGCTGCGCGGGCCTCGTCGATCTGACGCAGGGCCTCGAGAATGAGGAACTGCGTCTTGTTCGATATGGTCCTCTCCGTCGGCAGATCCGTCGTCTCGCGGAAGCAGTACCGTCCCTGCTCGACAGCCATCGCGGCGAAGAATGCGCTCTCGCCGCTCTGGCCATCGTCGCTGGTCGCGTGGTGCAGCTCCCCCTCGTTGAAAAACAGATCGACCCGGTTCGTTTCACACATCACGGAGAAGACGCCGCTCATGACGTTTGCCGAGACCAACTGAAGCAGGTCGGCGAGCAGCCCTTCCTGCAATAGACCGCCAAGGGTCCAGTCGGCCGTGGTGAGCGGGTCGGGTGGGCACTCGACAGGATCCGGCGGTCTGGGGGTGGTTGCGGTCTGCTGCCGCACGAACCCGTCCATCTCGTCCAGTCGCCGCTCGAGACGTTCCATCCGGCCAAGGATCTGGTCATCCCAGTCGTCAGCTGACGGCCGGCGCCGACGGAGCTCGGCGAGCTCCCTGCTACGGGTCGCGACCCGCTCCTTGCGCCGGGCAAGATCCCGGGCACCCGAGGAGATCCCTTCGGATCCACCGCGCCCCGGAAGCGCCGTCTTCCCTCGCTTCGCCGTGAGAGATCCCGTCACGTTGACCCTTTGGATCAACCTGAGGATCTCTTCTCTCTTCCGCGTGATGCTCAATGGTGCCAGCCTACCGAGGGGGTTCGGGTGCGTCGTTCGAAAGCTCACGATTTTAGTATGAAATCTCACAATATTGTTACCGACATCGTGGGCTTTTTCAAGCACCGCACCGAAACCCTTCGCGGCCATGAGGCACGCTTTTCTGGCCGGCTCCATCGACCGACCGCATCGCCGCCAAGTGAAGCAACCGCCGTGCCAGCATAAACCGCTGCAAATCCGCGTCGACGCGCCCGGCCTGGCCCGTCTTTGGCCACAGCGGTGGAGAGAAACGCACCACCAGCCCCGCAGCCGGACCTGCGGCCGGCGCTTGATCCCGCGCGCCGACCGCGCCAAGGGGCTACGCCCACGATTGATCCCGAAGGCAACGCCGGTCGGCCCATCGATGCAACGACTGCCATTGTGCTGTTATGCTGCTTGACTGAGGCCAGGCCACCAGACGAGGAGGAGCCACCGTGTCCGACAAGACAGCCCGCACCGACAAGTGCGAGCTTCGGATCGACGAGCAAGGAGTGGTTCACTGGTCCTACCAGCCGCGCGTCGAGCTGAAGCTGGCAGATGCGCAACGCGAGGTCGAGGTCGCCACGGAGCTCACCGGTGGCAAGAGCCACCTGCACCTGGTCGATCTGAGGACGATCAAGTCCGTCGAGGGCAAAGCGCGGGCGACCTACGCCGGCGACGAGATGGCGAAGATCGCGATCGCGATGGCGCTGCTGGTCGGCTCGCCGGTCAGCCGGGTGCTCGGCAACTTCTACATCGGCCTCAACCGGCCGTCGTGTCCGACCAAGCTGTTCACGGACGAGGCAGCGGCGCTCGAGTGGCTGCTGTCGCAGCGCGAGGCCTCCGGCGCGACCTGATCGCCGCCTGCAGGTACCCTAGAAGTGGTACTTGAACTCGGTGTAGACGAAGGATGGATAGGTGCCGAACTCGCTCCGCAGGCCCGGGGCGAGCGCCGAGGGTCCGTCGGGCCGCCGGCCAACGCCGATCATCGCGCCGAAGAGCAGGTCGGCCTCGTCGCTGACCGACAGGACGAACCCTGGCTGGATCAGCATCGAGAGATCCGAGATCGAAAACAGGTAGGCCAGGGAGCCGTTGAGGATCGGCAGGATCTCGTAGCTCAGCACCAAGCCGGCGATCTGGCGGCTGAGGTGGTAGATCCGACCGTCGGCCAGCCGCTGGAGCGCCACGAGCAGATCCGAGGGGTCGCCGCCGCCGTTGTAGAGGTAGGCCGCCTCCACGGTCAGATCGAACTCGAAGCGGTAGGTCAACCCGGCGGTGGCCACCAGGTGGTGCGGCAGCAGCTGTTCCTCGTCGATCGGGAAGAAGTAGGCCACCTCGCCGTTGAAGCCGAGCTTCCAGATCTCGCCGTCCACCGCACCGCCGACCTGGTAGCCGCCGCGGATCTTGCCGCCCTGCAGCGAGATGTCCCAGTCCCACTGGTTCGTGAACGCCCGACCGAGCACCGAGGCCCCGTACCAGCCCACCCCCGGCTCGTTGCCGCTGTCGCCCGCGGCCCGACCCAGGGCGCCGACCAGCGTGATGCCCGAGGCCATCCCGAGCGGCACGTCGATCCGCAGCGCGTCGACCCCGGCCTTGTAGTCACGATCGAACTGCCGCGGATCGAAGGCCAGGTAGACGTCGAGTGGGTTCCAGAAGTGGGCCTTGCCGAAGGTGATCGCCTGGCGCCCGACCGTCAGGTCGACCCAGGGCAAGGCGATCTTGACGTTGAGCCGGTCGAGCCAGAGGCTCGCCTTGACGTCCTGCTCGTCGCCCCAGCGCCAGCTGGCGTCGGTGAAGCGATAGGACGACGGCACGCCCCCGGCCAGCAGCCCGCCGACCGCCTGGGCGCTCGCCGAGGTCAGCGAGAGGTCCTGAACACCGTGCAGCTCGAAGCTGAGCCAGTCGGTGGGCCGCCCGGCGAGGACCAGCCGGAGCAGGGTCTGCGAGAGCCCATCGGCCCGGTCGACGCCTCCGGCGCCGTCGTCGAACAGCGGGCTGTCGTAGTTGATCGTCACCGCGGTCACGGTCCGCACGCTGCCGTCGAGGCCGACCTTGTCCTCGGTCTCACCGACCAGCGCGGCCGCCGGCGCCGACCAGCCCACCGTCGCGATCAGCACCAGCCACGATACCGCCCGCCAGCCGCAGGTCATCACTCTCACCTCTCGCCTCAGGCCGCACGGTGGTTGAGCACCTCGGTCGGCGGCCCGTCGCCGACGACCTGCCCGTCCTTGAGCACGATCAACCGCCTCGCCCGC
Organism: Pseudomonadota bacterium; assembly: GCA_030591195.1. The sequence continues at coordinate 2,770 of JAUVBO010000237.1, read as the reverse complement.
TGCATCACCGTCCGGTCGTGGGTCGCGAAGAGGCAGGTGAGCTCCTTCTCGCGGTTGAGATCGACCATCAGCTCGATCAGCGCCGCGCCGGTCTCCGAGTCGAGGTTCGCGGTGGGCTCGTCGGCGAGCAGCAGCGCCGGCTCGGCGGCGAGCGCCCGGGCGATCGCCACCCGCTGCTGCTGGCCACCCGACAGCTCGCGCGGGAACCGGTGCTCCATCCCCTCCAGCCCGACCTGGGCCAGCAGCGCCATCACCTTGCGGCGACGATCGGCGGCCGACACCCCCTGCATCATCAACACGTACTCGGCGTTCTCGTAGGCCGTGAGCACCGGCAGCAGGTTGTAGGACTGAAAGACGAAGCCGATCTGGCGCAGCCGCAGGCGCGACATCTGGCTCCGCGACATGCCGGTCACGCGCTGGCCAGCGACGAAGACCTCTCCGGCTGACGGCTGGTCGAGTCCGCTAATGATGTTGAACAGGGTGCTCTTGCCCGAGCCCGCGGGCCCGGCCACGGCGGCGAGCTCGCCGCGCTCGATCTCGAGGCTCACCCCCCGCAGCGCCCGGACCACCACGTCTCCCTCGCCGTATTCGCGGGTCACTCCCTCGGTCTTGACGATCACGTCGGCCATCGTCGTCTCCTTCTTCGAGCAGCTGGTGGAAGTCAGCCCAGAGATCATCGGTCAACGCAGCACGGCAGCCAGATCGATGCGACGGATCCGGCTCATCGGCACCAGGCTGATCAACACCGTCGCCCCGACGACGATGCCACCGAGCCATGTCAGGGTGCTCGCCGTCAGCTTGGGCCGCATCACCGGGTCAAAGGCGAAGCCGGCCACGTCCATCCCCTCGGACATCATCGAGGACAGGTCGAGCCCGTGGACCTGAAAGTAGTAGGAGAGCCCACCGCCGATGCCGAGGCCAACCACCGTGCCGAGCAGCCCGAGCATCGTCGCCTCAAGCAGCAGCTGGGCCTTGAGCCGCGCCGGCGAGGTCCCGACAGCGAGCATCACGCCGAACTCGTGGGTCCGCTCGAGCACCGACATCATGATCGTGTTGAAGATCGTGAACAGCATCAGAAAGAGGATGATCCCCTGGAAGATCAGGTTCGAGCCCTTGTCGACGGCCATGAACGAGGCGAGGTCGGGCAGCACCTTCTGCCAGGGAAGCGCGGCCACCTCGCGGGCTCCCGCCACCAGCCGCTCGACCCTCGCGAGCACCGCGGCCTGGTCGTCGCCGTCGCGCAGCACGACGCCGATCTGGGTCGCCTGGTCGGGCGGGATGTTGAAGACCTTGCGGGCGAAGCCGAGCGGCAACTGGACGAAGTAGCCGTCCATCTCCACCGACTTGGTCTCGAAAATCCCTTTGACCCGCAGCATCTGCTGCACCAGCTCGCCGCGGGCATCGTTGGTGGTGACCACGACCTTGTTGCCGACCTCGACCTCGAGCCGCTTGGCGAGCACCGCGCCGATGACCACCTTGCGCGTGTCGCCGTCGGCGAGGTAGCTGCCGCTGACGATCTTCTCCGGCAGTGGAGACTTGCTCCGCTCGGCCCCGGGATCGACGCCGACCACCGCCACGCCGACCGCGCCCGATCCCGAGGCGATCACTCCCTGACCCACGATGATCGCCACCGTCTTTTCCACTTCGGGCATCCGGTCGATCGCCGTGCGCCACTTGTTGACGTCGGTGACGAGCAGGTCGATCGCCGGGGCGTCGAGGTACCGCGCGTGCTGCAGGGTGACGTTGCCCGCCTGCATCCGGGTCACCCCGCGGATGAACTTTGCATACATCCCGTCGGCGAGGGTGATGACGAAGACCGCCAGCACCAGCGCCAGCGCGATGGCGACGGTGGTGATGATCGTCCGGCGCTTGTTGCGCCAGAGGCTGCGCCAGGCGAGCTTGATCAGCAGGTTCATCACTGCCCTCCTCAGACCTGGGTCATCGCTTGCACGGGCTTGAGCCGCGCGGCCTTGATCGCCGGATAGAGCGCCGCGACCACCGTGACGATCACCATCGCGATCGCCGGGTTGACCATCGCTGGCGGGTCGAGCACCGCCCGCCAGATCGGATCGAAGGCGATGCCGGCGAAGCTCAGGTTGCCGAAGCTGCTCAGGTCGATGCCGTAGCGGGCCAGGTAGAGCGTCCCGCCGTAGCCGAGCGCCACCCCGACCGCCGTCGCCGACAGCCCGAGGACCAGCGCCTCGGCCGAGACGTCGCGGACGATCCGCCAGGGTGTGCCGCCGAGCGCCTTGATCACGCCAAACTCGCGGGTGCGCTCGAAGGTCGCCATCAGCATGCTGTTGAGCACCCCGAAGAACGCCGAGATGAAGAAGATCATCCCGAACAGCGCCATCGATGCCCCCGAGAGCTTGAGCCACTCGGCGATCGCCGGCGCGATCTTCTTCCAGCTCTCGACCTTCATCTTGCCCGCCGCGGGCGCGATGGCGGCCACCACCTGCTCGGCGGTGAGCTTGCCGTGGGAGTTGAGCGCGATCTGGTGCACCCGCCCGCCAGCGACGAACAGCTGGTCGAAGTCGCGCCGGTGGAGGATCACGCCGCTGCGGTCGATGTCGTCGGTGGTCGACTTGAGGATTCCGGTGACCACGAACAGCTCGTTGCCCATCGAGCCGTCGGCCGCCTGGACCACCGCCACCAGCTCCGAGCCGACCGCCGCCTGGAGCGAGCGGGCGAGCTTGCGGCCGAGCAGTGCCTCGCGGACCGGGTTGCCCTCGCCGTCTCGCCGGGGCTCTCGCGACAGCGATCGCCCCTG
>JAUVBO010000561.1 GCA_030591195.1 Pseudomonadota bacterium | reverse complement strand
GAGGGGACCGGCATCGTCCACTCGGCGCCCGGCTGCGGCGACATCGACCACGTGATCGGCGCGCGGCTCGGCCTGCCAGCGGTGGCGCCGCTCGACGAGGCGGCGGAGTTCCTCCCCGAGCTCGGCTTCCTCGCCGGCAAGCGGGCGATCGACGACGAGACCGTCGAGCTGATCCTCGCCAACCTCAAGCAAAAGGGACTGCTGGTCGCCACCGAGCAGTACCCCCACGTCTACCCCCACTGCTGGCGCACCGGCGATCCGCTGGTCTTTCGGCTGGTCGACGAGTGGTTCATCAGCATGGACTGGCGCGACGAGATCAAGAAGGTCGTCGACGACATCCAGTGGATCCCCGCCTGGGGCCACGAGCGCGAGCTCGAGTGGCTGACGAACATGCGCGACTGGATGATCTCGAAGAAGCGCTTCTGGGGCCTGGCGCTGCCGATCTGGCTCTGCGAGGACTGCGACGAGTTCGACGTCATCGGCGACTACGCCGAGCTCAAGGAGCGGGCGATCGAGGGGTGGGAAGAGGCCAACATCCGCGATCCCTACGATCCGACGTCCGAGGGCAACTCGCCCCACCGGCCGTGGGTCGACCTGATCAAGGTCGCCTGCCCCCACTGCGGCGGCAAGGCCCACCGGGTCAAGGACGTCGGCAACCCCTGGCTCGACGCGGGCATCGTTCCGTACTCGACGGCCAAGTACAACACCGACCGCGAGTACTGGAAGAAATGGATGCCGGCGGACCTGGTGCTCGAGTGCTTCCCGGGCCAGTTCCGCAACTGGTTCTACAGCCTGCTGGCGATGAGCACGATGCTCGAGGGCATCGCGCCGTTCAAGACGCTGGTCGGCTACGCCCTGGTCCGTGACGAGCAGGGCAAGGAGATGCACAAGTCGACGGGCAACGCGATCTGGTTCGACGACGCGGCCGAGGAGTCCGGCGCCGACGTGATGCGCTGGCTCTACGTCAGCCACGAGACGACGACCAACCTCAGCTTCGGCCCCGGGCCCCTGCGCGAGGTGCGCGGCAAGTTCCTCAACACGTTCTGGAACACCTACAGCTTCTTTTCGAACTACGCCCGGCTGGCGGATTTTTCACCGGACAAGGTGACGCGGCCGCTGTCCGAGCTGCCGGACTTCGACCGCTGGATCCTCACGGAGCTGCAGGACACGGTGCGGACCTGCCGCGAGGCGGTCGAGCGCTACGACATCCGCGGCGCGGCGCGGGCGATCGAGGCCTTCGTCGACGATCTGTCGACCTGGTACATCCGCCACAACCGGCGGCGCTTCTGGAAGAGCGACGACGACCAGGATCTGCACCTGGCGCTGCAGACGCTGCACGCCTGCGTCTACGGCGTGGTGCGGCTGGCGGCGCCGATGATCCCGTTCATCACCGAGGCGATCTACCAGAACCTGATCCGCGCGGCGGACGCCTCGGCTCCCGAGTCGGTGCACCACACGGACTACCCGACGGTCGACGAGACGATGATCGACCGTGAGCTGACGGACCAGATGCGGGCGGTCAAGCGGCTCAACAGCCTGGCGCTGTCGGCGCGGGAGGCGAAGAAGATCAAGGTCCGCCAGCCGCTCTCGCTGCTGCGCATCGGCCCGGCGAGCGATGTCGAGAAGACCGCGGCCGAGCGCTTCAGCGCGATGCTCGCCGACGATCTGAACGTCAAGCGGGTCGAGGTGCTCGCGCCGGGTAGCGCGAGCCCGCTGTCTTATCAGGTCAAGGCGAACTTCAAGACCCTGGGGGCGCGGCTCGGCAAGGCGATGAAGCCGGCGGCGGCGGCGATCGCCAAGGACGGCGTGCGGCTGGTCGGCGAGCTGCGGGGCGGGGCTGCGGAGCTGAGCGTCAGTGTTGATGGTGAGGCGATCGAGCTGTCGCGGGGCGACTTGCTGCTGATCGCGACGGCGCCCGAGGGCCAGACGGTGGCCGAGGATCGGGGCAGCTGGGTCAGCTTCGAGACGACGATCGACGAGCCGCTGCGGATCGAGGGCATGATGCGCGACCTGCTGCGGCGGCTGCAGATGCTGCGCAAGGAGAGCGGCCTCGAGATCGAGGACCGGATCAAGCTCGGTTGGAACAGCGCCAGCGAGACGATGCAGGCGGTGTTTGCGGCGTGGAGCGACTATCTCGCCGGCGAGCTGCTCTGCGTCGAGCTCGTCCGGGACGAGGGTCTCTCCGAGGGCAAGCCGCTGAAGGTCGGCGGCGAGCCGGTGTGGTTGCGGATCGCCAAGGCCTGACCTCGGTCGTTGCCCTGCGACCGCACCATGACCTGGCGCACGATCAGCATCACCCTGGCCCTCAGCATCAGCCTGGCCCTCAGCATCAGCCTGGCCCTCAGCGTCAGCCTGGCCCTGCTCGCCGGCTGCAACGGCGTGTTCCCGTTCTTCGCTACCTCTGTTGAGCGAGACGGGCGGGTGGATGCTTCGCGGGTCGATGCTGGCGGTTTCGACGGCCAGCCTCGCGACGGACAGGACGAGGACGCGGTGCCGCAGCCGAGCGACGGACAACCCCAGCTGAGTGACACGCTGGCGATGGACCTGTTGCTGCCGGACGACCTGGCGGATGGGGCAGCGCCGGGCGACGTCGCGGTTGATGCCCCAGCCCCCGATTCGGCAGCGCCGCCGAGAACATTGCGGGTCTTCGTCACGCGCGATCAGTTTGCGCCGTCGTTCGGTGGAGCCACGGGAGGCGACGGGATCTGCCAGGCAGCGGCGCTCAGCTTGGGTGGCTCCTGGATGGCCTGGATCTCGGATGCCACCAGCTCGCCAGCCACCCGCTTCAGCAAGGACGGCTCGTACGAGCTCCTCGACGGCACCCTGGTGGCTGACTCGTGGGCTGATCTCGCTGATGGCTCCCTCGCGAGCCCGATCACGATCGACGAGCACGGAAAGAGCGTTACCACCAATTTCCTGGTCTGGACCGGAACCACGTCCATGGGAGCACCCGCCGCGAACTCCTGCGCGGACTGGACCTCCACCGAAAGCGGCGTCCTGGGCTCACGCGGGCAGGCAAACATGGCCGGGAGCAACTGGACAAGCCAGGGCAGCTCCTCTTGCGCCAACTATGCTCTCCGCCTCTACTGTTTCGAGCAATGAACGCTCTCGCCGCCCTTGCCTTGCTCACCGCTCTCGCCGGCTGTGACGGGCTGTTGCCGTTCCTCGCTACCTCGGTTGAGCGAGACGGGCAGGTGGATGCGCACCAGGTGGACGCTGCCGAGCCCGACGGCAAGCCGCGCGCCGCAAGCAAGGACCAGCTCAACCAGCCTCGCGACACGGCGGCAACGGACATTCTGCTGCCTGGCGACACCGCGGCGGACACCGCGAGCCTAGATTCCGCATTCCCTGTCGATGGTCCAGCGGACGGCCCTTCACCGACAGACAGCGGGCCAACGCCGCCCGACAAGTTATTGCCCCCGGACGGCGCACCACCGGACGGCGCACCACCGGACGGCGCACCACCGGACGGACCACCACCGGACGGCGCACCACCGGACGGACCAGCTGCCGAATCGGGCAGCGACTGCAACGAGCCGACCGCCGATTGCACGGGGTGCCCGGAGGGGACGCTCTGCGTCAGGGCCACCACCCCCACGACGTTTTGCCGCTGCAGTAGCACCGGCACATGCTCCCTGACTCCCTGCTTTTTCTGATGAAGACCCTGACGATCGCCTCACGGTTGGGGCCATCGTGGTCATTGGAGGTCAGCGTCGTCGCCCTGAAGGTGACGATGCCTCCCGACTTGCTGCCGTAGTGGCCCGCGACGAGGATTCCGGCTTCCGAGTCCACGGCGATCCCGTGGCAGTCGACAGTTCGAACGGCGTGTCATCTGGCTACGAGGCCGAGAGAGTCAGGTTCTTGAGGTCGATGGTCGCGCCAACGGCCACCAGGAAATCGATCCCGAGGATGCCGTTGATGTCGAATCCGTATTCGAGCGCGCCTACCTCGATGGGGAAGCTGCTGACGGCAAGGCCGCCGACAACGAGCT
>JAUVBO010000707.1 GCA_030591195.1 Pseudomonadota bacterium | reverse complement strand
GATCGACCCGAAGCCCTACAACCGGCTCGACGGCTTCAGCACCGGCTCGCAGCCGGTGGTGACCTTCGCCGCGGGGGTGTCCAAGGAAGGGTTGCCCGGGCTCGACGACCCGGAGGCCGGCACCGGCGACGACAGCCTCGTCTGGCTGCTCGAGTGGCGCACGAAGAAGCGAGTTCCGCTCTTCGCCGAGATCGACGCCAACGCGAAGGCGCAGCAGCGCGCGGCGCTGATCATCCGTCCGCTCGCGCCGCTGAGCCACGACGAGCGCTACGTGGTGGTGCTGCGCTCGGGGCTCAAGGACAAGGACGGCGCGCCGCTGACCGCGCCCGCGCCCTTCGCGCGTCTCCGTGACGGCGAGACGGTCGAGGACGACCCGACCCTCGCGGCCGAGGCCCAGCGCCTCGCCCCGGTGCTCGAGTTTCTGACCAAGGAAGCCAAGCTCGCGCTGGACCAGGTGGTGCTCGCCTGGGACTTCCACACCGCCAGCGAGGAGGCGGTGACCGGCGACCTGCTGCGGATGGTCGACGAGGCGCTCGGCAAGCTCCCCGTCGACGGGCCAGCCTATCAGCTGCTCGAGGTGATCGAGCACCCGGTCGACAAGTACCCCGACCTCTGGTTCGAGCTCAAGGGCGAGATGCAGGTGCCCTCCTACCTCGACACCGACGACCCTGACGCCTGGCTCCGCCGCGACGCCGATGGCAAGCCCCAGTATCGCGCGATGCAGAAGTTTCCCTTCCGGATCACCATCCCGCGCTGCGCCGAGACCGCCGTGTTGCCGCTACCGATCGTGATCTATGGCCACGGCCAGTTCGGCTCGGAAGCGGCGATCACCTGGAGCCAGCGCCGCGCGATGTTCGATCGGCTCTGCGTGGTGGCGGCGGCGACCGACTGGCGCGGCTTCTCCAAGTACGACATCACCGCGGTGGTCGCGGCGGTGATCCCCGACTTCAGCAACGTGCTCCGGGTCACCGATCCGCTGCACCAGGCCCACGTCAACTTCCAGGCCCTCGCCGAGCTGATGGTCGGCAAGCTGCTCGCCGATCAGGCGATGCAGGTCAACGGCCAGCCGGTGGCCGACGGCAAGGAGATCTACTACCTCGGCATCTCCCTCGGCGGCATCCAGGGGACCACCTTCGCCGCGCTCAGCAAGCGGATCGAGCGCTACGTGCTCAACGTCCCGGGCGGCTGGTATGGCCAGATGATGCAGCGGGCGGCGGGCTTCACCGAGTTTGGTCAGCTCGCCGCCGCCCAGTACAACGAACCGCTCGAGATCTTGCTCGCGATTCACCTCGCCCAGTCGATGTTCGACTACACCGATCCGATCAGCTACGCCCACAAGGCGATCACCAAGCCATTTCCCGGCCGGCAGCCGAAGCGGGTGCTGATCCAGGAGGCGCTGTGGGACGAGGCGGTACCGAACATCGCCACCCGTGCGATCGTCAGGGCCATGGGCCTGCCGCTGTTGATGCCCGAGTTCGAGGCGGTCTACGGCGTGGAGCAGCAGGCAGCGCCGCTACCGTCGGCCTATGTCCAGTGGGAGACCGAGCCCGGGGCGCTGCCGCCCGAGGGAAACCTCCCCGCGCCCCAGCTCGACGGCGCCGAGTCGCCCCACGAGCAGGTGCGCCGCACCGAGAGCTGCATGCAGCAGATCGAGCAGTTCCTCACTCCCGCGGGCCTGGTCCAGCAGACCTGCGGCGCCAGCTTCTGCACGACGAAGACCCCCTCCCAGCCCTGACGGGGGGCCTGAGCTGTCGACTCAGGCGTCCGGCGTTGCCGGCTGACTCGCCTGGTCGTCCTCCTCCGCGGGGTCTGCCAGAGGTCGGCCGCGGACGTAGCGGGCCAGCAGCAGCGCGATGCGGTCGATGGCGTCGCGGGCGGCGCGGTCGGCCCGGCCGTTGACGATGATCGAGAAGGCCAGCGGCTGCTTACCATCGGGATCGACCAGGCCGCTGAGCGCCAGGGCGTTGCCGAGGGTGCCGGTCTTGGCGTGGATCAAGCCCTCGGCGTCGGTGGTGCGCAGCCGCCGCGACAGGGTCCCCGAGCGGCCGGCCACCGGCAGGGTTGGCAGCAGCGCCCGCCGCAGCTTCGGGTCGGTGTAGATCCGCTGGAGCAGGGTCACCAGCGCGCGGGTGCTGACCCGCGAGCGTCGGTGTAGCCCGGAGCCGTTGCCGAGGTGGAAGCCCTCGATGCCGATCGTCGCCAGCTCGCTCTTCAGCCGGGCCAGGCCGCGTTTCCACGATCCGCCGCGGGCCTTCTTCCGTTCGCCCGTCGCGGCAGCGGTCGTGTCGGGCAGGCTGCCCATGGCGCGGACGAGGTTCTCGGCGGCGAGGTTGTCGCTGTGGGTGTTGGTGAGCCGGAGCACCTCGCCGAGTGAGCGCACGCGCCGCGTCAGCCGGCGGGCGCCGCGCGGCCAGCGGCCGCGTCCGACCACACCGGTGACGTTGACCCCCGCCTCGACCAGCGCCCGGCGGAAGGCCCAGCCGACGTTGAACGCCGGGTCGTAGACCGCTCGCCGGGTCGAGATCGTCTTGCCGCCGCGGGGCATCGTGCCCGAGACGGTGAGCCACATGATCGCGCCGCTCCGGCGCATGCTGACCTTGACCCGGGCCCGGCGCCGGGGGCCGCGACGCCGCTGCTGGACGAAGCGCACCAGCTTGCGGACCTTGACGTAGTCCGACGGCGGCAGCACGTCGACGCGTGGCCGGCGGCGGTTGCTCGGCGCGCTGACCTTGATCACCACCGCGTTGGCGTCGACGTTGAGCGCCGATGACGTCGGCCGGTAGTAGGAGCCGGCCTGGAACGCCTCGAAGCCGGGCGCGAGCTGCCGCCGGCTGAAGAAGGAATCGTCGACGGTGATCCCCCGTACCGAGCGGACGCCCCGGGCTCGCACCGCTCGCGCCATGCGCCTGAGGTCCGCGCGGCGTAGCACCGGGTCACCGGTGCCGCGAAGGTAGATCCGCCCGCGGCGCAGGCCGACCTCGGTGATGAAGCGATAGCGCCCGGCGAGGGCCAGGTAGCCGGCGGTGCTGGTCAACAGCTTGGCGTTGGAGGCGGGCAGCCGCGGGGTGTCCGCGGCGGCGGCGAAGAGTACCTGGGGCGTCGGTTGGTTGGCTGGCTGCGATGGTGGTGTCGGCCCCACGGGCGTGGAGACAGGGCCGCCCGGCGACGCCGTCGCCACGGGTTGAGACGCGGCAGCGGTGGTCGGCTGAGAGGTCGCCGCGGTGGCCGGCTGAGACGTCGCAGGGGTGGCCGGCTGAGACGTCGCCGGGGTGGCCGGGGTGGCCGGGGTGGGTCCGGTAGGGGTCGGCGGGCGGTCGGGCGGCTTCACCGCGGCGTTGGCCACCAGCACCGAGACCCTCGCCCGGGCCAGCGCCGGATCGTCTAGCACCGCCTGGATCGCCGCCCGGTGCTCGTCCGCGGTGGGCCGCATGTGCCGCGGATCGGTGCTCGT
>JAUVBO010000793.1 GCA_030591195.1 Pseudomonadota bacterium | reverse complement strand
GCGGGCGAACTCGGCCTTCATCCAGGCCATCCGCTTCTTCACCGCGACCCGGGCCTTCTCGAGCGACATCCCGTGCTTCTGCATCCGCGCGATCCAAGCCGCCTGACGCTCCGAGGGCTGCTGCGGATCGAACTCGGGCTCGAGCACCCCGGGCGCGACCTTCATCAGCGTCGTGCCGACGTTCTTCGCCCTGCAGGCGACGAGCACCCTGGCGCCCTCCTCCTTCTTCATGAAGTTGTGCACCAGCAGCATCAGGTCGAAGCGCCCGTCGTCCACCGCCGCGGTGAGCACCTTCTCCATGCTGTCGCCGGCCTTGCGTGGGCCGTGAGACGAGATGCCGGCGTGCTTGAGCCGGCCGGCGGTCTTCAGCTGAGAGACCGCCTGGTGAAAGCCCGGGTGCTTGACCATCGCCACGTCGGTCACCGAGTGCATGTAGAGCGCGTCGGCGTGGTCGGTACGCATCCGCCCGAGGCACTTGGTGTAGCGCTCGACGATGCTGGTCGCCGTCTCGTCCTGGGCCACTCCGAGCTTGGTGACGATGAAGATCTTCTTCCGGTCGAGGTGCGGCATCGCCTCGCCGATCTTGCGCTCGGAGTCGCCGTTGCCGTATTTCTCGGCGGTGTCGAGCAGGTTGACCCCGCGGTCGCAGGCGTAGCGGACCACGCTCGCCTCGGCCAGCCGGCCACAGCCGAGGCTGATGTCCGAGACCTTGAAACCCGTGCGGCCGAGGGTCCGAAAGCGCTGCACCCGCGCCTCACCGGTCTTCGCCGCCGCCGGCGGGGGCGTGGGCCGCTCGGCCGGCCGGGAGGTCGGTCCCGCCGGATCGGGCTTGGGCTGGCCGTGGGCGCAGCCCACCCCTCCGGCGAGGGCCGCGGCCACGCCGGCCCGGCGGAGGAAAACACGACGATCGATGCCCTGGTCTTCTCGTTCGCTGTCAGTGCTCATCGCCCCAAACGATAGCGCAAAACCGCGGCCACCGTGCTATGCGTAGGGCGATCTCTCTGGAGGGTCGAAAATGACCGAGCTGACAATCGCCAACATCTTCAAGGGCGCGGTGAAGGTCGGGGACCGGATCGTCGTCGAGGGCTGGGTCCGCACCCGCCGCGACTCGAAGGCCGGGCTGTCGTTCATCCACCTGAGCGATGGATCTTGCTTCGACCCGATCCAGATCGTCGCCCCGGCCGAGCTCGACAACTACCAGGACGCGGTGCTGCGGGTGACCACCGGCTGCGCCCTGCACGTCGAGGGCGAGCTGGTCGCCTCCCAGGGCAAGGGCCAGTCGGTCGAGGTGCGCGCCGAGCGGATCGAGGTCGTCGGCTGGGTCGACGAGCCCGAGTCCTATCCGATGCAAGCCAAGCGCCACACGATGGAGTACCTGCGGGAGGTCGCTCACCTGCGACCGCGGACGAACGTCATCGGGGCGGTGACCCGGGTCCGCCACACCCTGGCCCAGGCGATCCACCGCTTCCTCGACCAGCGCGGCTTCTGCTGGATCCACACCCCGATCATCACCGCCAGCGACTGCGAGGGCGCCGGCGAGATGTTCCGCGTCTCGACCCTCGACCTGGCCAACCTGCCGCGCACCGACGACGGCCAGGTCGACTTCTCCCAGGACTTCTTCGGCCGCGAGACCCACCTGACCGTCTCGGGTCAGCTCAACGTCGAGGCCTACTGCCTCGCGCTGTCCCGGGTCTATACCTTCGGGCCGACCTTCCGCGCCGAGAACTCGAACACCCGCCGACACCTGTCGGAGTTCTGGATGATCGAGCCCGAGATCGCCTTCGCCGACCTGCAGCAGAACGTCGAGCTCGCCGAGGCGTTCCTCAAGTCGATCTTCGGCGCCGTGCTCGACGAGCGCGCCGACGACATGGCGTTCTTCAACAAGTGGGTCGACAAGGGCTGCGTCGAGCGCTTGGAGAAGATGATCGCCGCCGACTTCGAGGTGATGGAGTACGGCGACGCGGTCGAGCGGCTGAAGCGGGCCAAGAAGGCCAAGTTCGAGTTCCCGGTCGACTGGGGCGTCGACCTGCAGTCCGAGCACGAGCGGTTCCTCACCGAAAAGATCGTCGGGCGTCCGGTAGCCCTGATCAACTACCCCAAGGAGATCAAGGCCTTCTACATGCGGCTCAACGACGACGGCAAGACCGTCGCCGCCGTCGACGTGCTCGCCCCGGGCATCGGCGAGATCATCGGCGGCAGCCAGCGCGAGGAGCGCCTCGACGTGCTCGACGCGCGGACCGCCGAGGTCGGCCTCGAGCCGGCCGACTACAGCTGGTACCGGGATCTGCGCCGCTACGGCACCGTGCCCCACGCCGGCTTCGGCCTCGGCTTCGAGCGCGCGATCCAGTACGCCACCGGCGTCGACAACATCCGCGACGTGATCCCCTTCCCCCGCGCCCCCCGTCAAGCCGACTTCTAGACCGGTGGACGTGGTCCTGATCCACCCGCCGGTGGCCTTTCCGTGCGAGCCGCCGGTGGGCGTGGCGATGCTCGCCCGCCGGCTGCGCAGCGCCGGACTCGAGGTCCAGCTGATCGACACCTCGGTCGAGGCGCTCGACGGGCGGCTGGCAGAGCCCGTGCGCGACGATGCCCACCAGCGGCCAGGCGCCGAGCGCCGCCTCGAGCGGGCCCAGCGCTGGCTGCGCACGCCCAAGGGCTACCGCAACCGCGACCGCTACCGCTGGGCGATCAGCATCCTGCGCCACGCCCTCGCCGCGCGCGACCGGGGCCCGGTCCGGGTCGGCCTCGCCGACTACCGCGACGGGCGCCTCAGCTCGCTGCGCAGCGCCGATCTGCGTCGGGCCGCCGAGCAGTGGCACCAGAGCCCGTTCGCGGCGGTGTTCGAGCGGCTGGCCGACCGGGTCGCCGCGGCGCGGCCCCGGCTGGTCGGGCTGTCGGTCAACTACCTGCACCAGGCGCTGCCAGCGATGGCCCTCGGCGCCGCCCTGCGCGCCCGCCTCGGCGAGCAGACCCCGCTGCTGCTGGGGGGCGCCCTGCTCGGCTGCTGGCGCGGTCGCGTCAGCGACGAGACGTTCGCCCCCTGGTTCGACGAGGTCGCCTTCGGCCTCGGCGACGAGCGGGTCTTCCGGCTGCTCGGCCGCACCCCGCCAGGCGACCGGGTTCCGTTGGCCCCGCCCGACTACCGCGACGTGCCCTGGGAGCGTTACCTGGCG
>JAUVBO010000616.1 GCA_030591195.1 Pseudomonadota bacterium | reverse complement strand
CCCCCCGTCTGAGCCCCTTCGCCTGGTTGTTCGTCGGAGGTGCCGACGCGGCGGTCGCCAGAGGTCCCGCGGTGGCCGCGACGCTCTCGATCGCGGCGAGATCGACGTGTTCGGCGATCACCTCCCCAACCTGGGCGGTGATCTCGTCGAGCGCCGGGCGCTCGGCGGCGGGGATCAACCCCAGGTGGCGACTCGGCAGGTGCTGTTGCTTCAGCTTGGGGATCGAGCCGAGCACCGGCACGTCGGTCGCGATCGCGATCGCGGCGCGGATCACCCCCTCCTGGCGCGCCGTGCCGACGCGGTTGAGCACGACGCCGGCCAGCCGGAGCTCGGGATCGAGGGTCTGGCAGCCGAGGACCAGGGCGGCGACGGTGCGCGTGACCTTGGTCGCGTCGATCACCAGCACCACCGGGGCGTCTACCAGCTTGGCCAGCGAGGCGGTGGAGTGGGTCCCCGTGGCGTCCATCCCGTCGAATAACCCCCGGTTGCCCTCGATGACCGCGAGCTGCTCGTTGCGCGCAGCCGCCGCGGCGAGCGAGCCGATCACGGCCTCGCGGGGCATCATGAAGGTGTCGAGGTTTCGGCCAGGCCGGCCGGCCGCGGCGCCGAGCCTGGCGGCGTCGATGAAGTCGGGTCCCTTCTTGAACGGGGCGACGGCGCGACCGCGAGCCCGCAACGCGTGGGCGATCCCGAGCGCGACGAGGCTCTTACCGGTATCACCGGCAAGCCCGGCGACGATCACCCGGGGGAGCTTCGCTCGGCTGGACTGTTCGGTCTGCAACGCGACCTCTGTCCTCACAACGTTTCAGGGCGCTCCGACAATCACTGACTTGCGGCTGCTGCTTGGCTCCCCCAAGCGCCGTAGCAGGGGGTGGCCCGAGCCGAAGAGGGTTTCTCCCCAAGGCCAGCCCCAGGAAAAGCGACCTAGACCATCGCCAGGAATCCACACGGACACTCGTCGGCGCACTTGGTGCATCCATCGCAAACGTCGAGCTTGATCGTGTAGTAGTTGCCCGGGGCCTTCTGCTCCTCGTCGACCTTAATGAAGCAAGAGGGCGTGCAGTACATCCAGCAGCGCTCGCAGCCGAAGCAAAGCCCGCAAGAGAAGCACCGATCGATCTCGGCGAGGAACTGGTCCTTGCTGATGTTGGCGACGATCTCCTCGTCGGGCTTGCTCAGCCACTCCTCCACCGGACGGTGGCTATTCTTGACCTTGTCCTTGGCGTCGTAGAAGTCCAGCTTGAGGTTCTCCGGCGTCACGTTCGGTCGCTCGTCCGTCTTCGGCGGATCGATCCCGCGCAGCTGGGCATGGATCACCTCGGCGGCTTGCCGGCCGTGACCGATGGCCGTGGTGGCGATACCGAGGTCGACCGCGTCACCACCGGTGAGCAGCGTGTCGTCGAGCTTGCCCCAGCGGTCTCTGTCCGGCTTCAGCCACTTCTCCGGCTTCAGCTCGGGCAGGGGGCCCCAGTCGGCCTGCTGAGAGATGGCGGCGATGACGGTGTCGACCGGGATGTCATAGTCCGATCCATCGATCGGGACCGGGCGGCGACGTCCCGAAGAGTCGGGCTCGCCGAGCTCCATCTTGCGCACCGTCAGCGCCTTGACCGACCCGTCGTCGTTGCGCTTGATCTCCACCGGAGCGAGCAGGAACTCGATCTTGACGTCTTCCTTGAAGGCGTCTTCGATCTCGCTGTCGATCGCCGGCATCTCGGTCCGCGTGCGGCGGTAGACGATGGTGACCTCCGCTCCGGCCCGGCGCGCCATCCGCGCCGCGTCGACCGCGGTGTCGCCACCACCGATGATCGCCACCGTCATGCCGACGTCGACGTCCTCGCCGCGATTGACCTCGCGGAGGTAGTCGGTGCCCTTCCAGACGCCCGAGCCCTCCTCGCCAGGGATCCGCATTGGCTTGCCCTGGTGGGCGCCGATGCCGAGGAACAGCACCTGGTGCTTGCTGCGGACCTCCTCGTAGGGGATGTCCTTGCCGACGACGCAGCTGAGCTTGATCTCGACGCCGGCGTCGATGATTTTCTGGATCTCGGCGCCGAGGGTCTCCTCCGGCAGGCGGTAGAAGGGGATGCCGTAGTAGAGCATCCCGCCGGCCTTGGGGTAGGCCTCGTAGACCGTCACCGGATAGCCGCGGCTAGCCATCTGATAGGCGAACGACAGGCCCGCTGGCCCGGCGCCGATCACGCCGATCGACTCGGATTTCTTCTCCGCGTCGAGCTTCGGCAGTGGCAGCTTGCGGTCGATCCCCCAGTCGCCGATGAAGCGCTCGAGGGTGTTGATCGCCACCGCGCCGTCCTTGGCGTTGCGGTTACAGTTGTCCTCGCAAGGGTGGGGGCAGACGCGGCCCATGGTCGCCGGGAACGGGTTGGTCGAGGCGACCAGGTTCCAGGCTCGGTCGAAGGCTTCTTCCTCGTCGACGCCCGTTTTCTCCCGCTGGGCGATGATCTCGATCCACTGGCGAATGTCATTGCCGCTGGGACAGTTGCCAATGCAGGGGGCAAGCTTCTCGACCTGCAGCGGGCGCTTGGACGAGATCCCCCCGCCTCCCCCGCCTCCACGGATCTTGAGTGGCTTCTTCTTCTTCTTCTTCTTCAGAAGGCCCATGAGTGTCTTGCCTTTCCGCGAGCGGCGGGGCGACGTTCGCCGCCCCGCCCTGGTAGCCCTCGCGATCGAACGAACAAGAATAGAACTTCGCAGCTCGCCGGCTAGGGAGAGGCCCCACCCGACCTGCGGCCATCGTCTCCGGTCCAAGCCAGGGCGCGGAGGGGGGCCGGGGGGGGGCGAAGACCTATTCTTCTTTGGCGTCGGGGTTGAGCACCACGTAGCTGCCGCCGACGTAGGAGTAGGTGCACTTGCCGGAGTCGATCAGCTGCCGGATCGCTCCCTTGGTCAGCTTCTTGTCACACTCCTCAGCGCCGTACTTCTGCTTCATCGCCTTGGTCAGGTCCGTGGCCTTGAGGTTCTTCTTGCCATGGTACTCCTTGACCATCTTGTACATCTCGGCTGCGACCTCATCTACCGATGGCATGGCTTACGCCTCCTTGCGATGCCTCAGGTGGGTGGACGTCTTGAAGGACAGACCCGCGTGGCTGAAGTCATCGATGTGGTACTTGGTGAACTCGAGGCCGGTCAGGTCGAAGAACGCTGGCCAGCCGACGCGCTCGATCCACTCGCCCATCCGCTCGTAGTTGCGGGCGTTGGCGGCGTAGACGTCGACGATGTTCTTGACCGCCTTGACCGTGCTCGGCCAGCGGGGCGGCTCGTTCGGGATGTAGGGGATCGCGAGCTTGGAGAACATCGGCTCGTGGCGGGCGTTGCTGACCTTGCCGCCGACCCAGATCGAAAGCCCGTCGAACTCGGCGTCGTTGAGCGTCATCGAGGGGCAGACCGTGTAGCAGTTGGCGCAGAACATGCATTGGTCCTCGATGACCTCCAGGGACTCCTTGCCGTCAACGGTCTTTGGGCGGATCGC
Organism: Pseudomonadota bacterium; assembly: GCA_030591195.1. The sequence continues at coordinate 271 of JAUVBO010000616.1, read as the reverse complement.
GCCGGTGGGGCAGGAGGCGACGGTCGTCGGCAGCTCGCACTGGGTCTTGATGTTGTCGTGCTTGATCTGCGGCAACCGGCGGTGGACGCCGAGGAGCGCGATGTCCGAGCAGTGAACCGCGCCGCACATGTTCAAGCAACATGCCAGAGCCACGCGCAGCTTGCCGGGCAGCTTCATTTCGGTGAAGTACTCGTGCAGATCGTCCATCACGCACTTGACTACGCCCGAGGCGTCGGTGGCCGCCGAGTGGCAGTGCACCCAGCCCTGCGTG
>JAUVBO010000705.1 GCA_030591195.1 Pseudomonadota bacterium | reverse complement strand
GCCCTGCTCCGGTTCACCGGCAAGCCGTAGCACTGGCCGATCAGCCGAGGCAGCGCCCACGACCAGGGAAGCTGTCAAGGCGCCGCCCCCTCGGTGTATCCTCGGACCGCAATGCCCCCCACGGTGAAACGCGACAAGGCACTGAAGCACCTGGCAGATCGGCTCGCCGCGCTTGCCGGGCTCCCCCTGGCCGTGCCGTCGTTCCTCGCCGTGACCGCGGCGATCAAGGTCGAGGATCTCCTGACCGGCGAGGGCTGGGCCGCGAGCCCGTTCTTCCGCGAGCCACGCTACTCGGCCAACGAGGAGTTCTCGGTCTGCAAGTTCCGCATCCTGCGACCCTCGGTGCTCGCCGAGCACCGGCGCCAGGGCGGAACCAAGGTCAAGGGGCTCGAGCACCAGCCCGGCGCCGCGACCCGAGTCGGCAAGTTCCTCGTCAGGTACTACCTCGATGAGCTGCCCCAGTTCTTCCACGTGCTGACCGGGCGGATGAGCCTGGTCGGGCCCCGTCCCGTGTGGCCCGACGACCACCGCCGGCGCGAGGCGTTCGCACCCTACGAGATCAAGGCCGGCCTCGCCGGGACGTTCCAGCTGGCCAAGGGTGAGGGCGACATCTACGACCTGGACCTGATCTACCTCCGCGAGTACGCCGAGCGCGACCAGCTCGGGCTGCTGGCCTACGATCTCCAGGTGGTGCTCAAGACCCTGCGCAAGATGCTAAAGGGCGAGGGGCTCTGAGAATGACCGAGGCCCGCGATCCATCGTCCGAGCGCGGCCTGACCAACGGGCGCCGCGGCCTGCTGGCGACGATCTGGCGCCACCGCAGCCGGCTGCTGGCGATCCTCGACGTCCTGACCATCGGCGGCATCTTCATGGCCGCCTACTACCTCCGATTCCACGTCGAGTTCCTCGCGATCAAGCGGGTCCCGGTGGCCGACGCCGAGCTCTACCTCAAGGGTGGCTGGTTCCTCGCCGGCGTCTGGACCTTCTTCATCTGGCGCGACGGCGGCTACGCCGACGACCTGCACGGGGTCCGCGGGCCGGTAGCGCGCTACCGCTCGCTGCTGCTGGCTGGCGTCTACGCGATGGGCGCGCTGATGAGCCTGTCGTTTCTCTTTCGCGATTTTCTCCTCTCGCGGCAGGTCTACCTGATGACCGGCGGCTCGGCCCTGGCGGCGCTGGTGCTCTGGCGGCTGCTGTTCAGCGGGCTCGACCGGCTGCTCGCCGCCCGCGGCGTCACCGCCCAGCGCGTGGTGATCGTCGGTCGCGGCCACACCGCCGACGCAGTCTCCGACCAGCTCGCCCACCACAACCCGACGATGCGCGTGATCGGCGTGGTCCAGTGGAGCGGCACCGACACCGGCGATACTGGCGATGCTGGCGACACCGGCGGCAAGCGCCGCACCGCCGAGTACCCGGTGCTCGGTCCCCTGGCCGAGCTCAAGGCGATCTACCAGCGCACACCGTTCGACACCCTGGTGCTCTCGCCGGGAGAGGGGTCGTCGACCCTCGACGGGTCGCCCCAGATCGTCGAGACACTCAATTTCTGCGAGAGCCACGGGGTCTCGGTCTACATGTCGCCGGGCTCGTTCAACGTCGCGGTCACCCTGCGGGAGGTCGGCACCTTCGGTGACACGCCGCTGATCCGGATCCAGGACGCCTCGCTCCACCCGGTCTACGCCCTGGCCAAGCGGACCATCGACCTGCTGGTCGCCACCGTCGCCCTGCTGCTGACCCTGCCGGTCTGCCTGGTGGTCGCGATCCTGATCAAGACCACCAGCAAGGGCCCGGTGATCTTCAGCCAGATCCGCGCCGGCCTGCACGGCCGCCCGTTCAAGATGTACAAGTTCCGCTCGATGGTTGCCGGTGCGGACAAGAAGCTCGGCGAGGTGGTCGACATCGACGCCCTCGCCGAGCCGGTGTTCAAGGTCGAAAACGACCCGCGGGTCACGCCCTTCGGCCGCTTCCTCCGCCGCAGCAGCATCGACGAGCTCCCCCAGCTGCTGAACGTCCTCAACGGCCAGATGAGCCTGGTCGGCCCGCGCCCCGAGGAACTGCAGCTCGTCGAGCGCTACGACCCCTGGCAGCGCCGCCGGCTCAAGGCCAAGCCAGGAATCACCGGCTACCAGCAGGTGGTCAACCGCGGCGCCAACTCGCTCGAGGAGCGGGTCAAGTACGACCTGGTCTACCTCAAGCACCAGAGCCTGCTGTTCGACCTCTACATCCTGCTGCGGACGATCTTCGTCGTCGCCCGGGGCACCGGCACGACACGCTAGCGGCGGTCGCGGAACCACCCCACCGTCTCGGCGAGCCCCTGGTCGAGGGTGGTGGCGATGGTCACGCCAAGGTCGCGCTGCAGCCGCGCAGGCGAGATCGAGGAACGTGACTGCTCGCCAGCACGGGCCGGGCCGCTCTTGGCCACGGGGCCACCGGCGTGGCGGCGGAGAATCTCGAACAGCGCGTTGACGCTGGTCTCGACGCCGGTGCCGACGTTGAAGGTCAGCCAGCCCGGCCGGCCGAGGGCGGCGACGTTGGCGGCGACCACGTCCTGCACGTGGACGTAGTCCCGGGTCTGCTCGCCGTCGCCGAAGATCGTTGGCTGCTCCCCCGCGAGCAGCTTCTCGCTGAAGATCGCGACCACGCCGGCCTCGCCGTGGGGGTTTTGCCGCGGGCCGTAGACGTTGGCGTACCGCAGGCACGTCACGTCGAGGCCGTACTCACGGTGGTAGAAGTAGAGGTAGCGTTCGGAGGCGAGCTTGGCGACGCCGTAGGGGCAGAGCGGCCGGGTCGGGTCCTCCTCGTCGGCGGGGTACTGGACCTGGTCGCCGTAGACCGTGCCGCCGCTCGACGCAAACAGCACCTGCGTCAGCGCCCCACCCTTCCGCCCGGCCTCGAGCAGGTTGAGCAGGCCGATCAGGTTCACCTCGGCGTCGAAGCGCGGGTCGCGTACCGACGCCCGGACGTCCATCTGGGCCGCCTGGTGGCAGATCACGCTGGCGCCGGACTCGCGCACCAGGGTCGCCGCCTCGTCCGAGCGAATGTCGAGCTCGTGAAACTCGGCGCCCTCGGGCAGGTTCTCTTCGCGACCGGTGGAGAGATCGTCGATCACGATCACGCGGTGGCCCGCCGTGAGAAGAGCGTGGGCGAGGTGGCTGCCGATGAACCCGGCGCCGCCGGTGAGCACGATGGTGATCTTGGCTGGCTCGCTCATCAGATGAACTCCATCAGGGGCTGGTCGATGATACCGCGCGCAGCTCGAGGATCAGCACCGGCTTTCGCGCCACCGCCACGGCCCGCCGCCGCCCAGTCCGATCACCACGGGCCATCCGCGCGAAGATCGGCGGCGGGAAGCCCGGCGCGAGCACGAACACCCGACGCCCCTGGGCGAGCAGCGCGCCGACGAGCGCTGGAGCCGTCTTGCCGCCGTCGAGGTGGGTGTCGGCGATCACCACGTCGCGGTC
>JAUVBO010000774.1 GCA_030591195.1 Pseudomonadota bacterium | reverse complement strand
GGGGCCGATCGTCAGCCGCTCGAGCAGCGGTACCAGGCGGTCGATCAGCGGTCGGGCCACGCGGCGGTCCACGATCACCCGGTGGGTGCTGGTGCAGCGCTGGCCGGCGGTGATGCAGCCGCCGATGACGATCTGGTAGGCGGCCTGATCGAGGTTGGCGTCGTCGAGGACCAGGGCCGCCGACAGGCCGGTGGTCACCGTGCGAAGCCGGGGGGCGCCGGGCTGGCAGAAGGTTCGTTGCAGCAGCGCCGCGGTCCGCTCGGTGCCGCAGAACAGCAGCCCGTCGCAGGCGTGGTTGTTGACCAGGGACTCGCCCGTGTCATCGCCTCCCTGGATCAGGTTGAAGACTCCCCGCGGCAGGTCCGCCTCGTCGACCAGCTCGGCGTAGAGCTGGGCCGTGGCCGGCGCTCTCGGTGACGGCTTGCAGACCACCGTGCAGCCGGCCGCCACGGCGGCCATGGCGTCGGCGTGCAGCAGCAACGCTGGCTGGGGGTGCGGCGACAGCACCACCACCACGCCGATCGGCCGGAAGGCGATCGCGGTGCCCGGCGGGGTAGGCTGCTCCGGTGGCCCGTCGACGCCGCCGCGGAGCAGGCCCTCGAGTGCGGTCTGCATCGCGCGGACCTCGCTGCGGGTCTCCCACAGGGGCCGGCCGGTCTCACGGCAGAGCAGGCTCGCCAGGTCCTCGGCGCGGTTGCGGAGCTGGGCCTGGAGCCGGCGCAAGGCCGCCGAGCGAGTGGTCTGGTCGGCGTCTGCCCAGTGGGACTTGGCGGCCTGTGCCGCTTCGATGGCTTCGCCCGGCGCCTCGGCGTAGGTGGGGAAGGTGCCGATGGCTTGATCAGGCGCGGCTGGCTCGACCGATACCAGCTCGCCAGCGGCGCGGCGTCGGCGGACGAACCGTCCGTTGATGTAGTCCCCTCGAGCCTTCATTGCCTGGTCTACCGTTCGATGCGGCGGAAGGCCCGCGGTAGCAGCCGCCCGAGGCGCGTCTTGCGTCGCTCGCCGCTGGTGTTGACCAGCAGGATCTCGAGGTCGTCGTCGCAGAACTCGGCGAGCACCTGAAGGCAGAGCCCACACGGTGGCGCAGGCTCGGGCGCGCTGGTGGCCACGGCGAGGGCGGCAAAGCGCTTGTGACCGGCAGCGACGGCGCTACAGATCGCGCCGCGCTCGGCACAGATCGCCCCGCCGTAGGAGACGTTCTCGACGTTGCAGCCGCTGATGATCGTCGGCCCACCGGCGGTGATCATCGGCCCGCCACCCGCCTCGGCCGCGAGCAGCGCCGCGCCGACCTTGAAGCGAGAGTAGGGCGCGTGGGCGCGACGCCTGGCGGCGAGGGCTGCCGCCGCCAGCTGGTCCCAGAGCGTCTTCGAGCGGATCCTTGGCACGACTCGGCTCCTCGCGGTGTTCAGGAGATCTTCTTCAGCGCGGCACAGATCCGGCTCAGCAGCGCGACGAAGCGCGGCTGGACCTGGGCTCCAACCTCCTTGACCTCGTCGTGGCAGAGCTTGCCGCCGAGGCCGGCCGCCTTGTTGGTCACGCAGGAGATGCCGAGCACCCGGGCTCCCATGTGGACCGCAGCGATCACCTCGGGCACGGTGGACATGCCGCAGAGGTCGCCGCCGATGGTTCGCAGCATGCGAATCTCGGCCGGCGTCTCGTAGGACGGCCCCGTCATCCAGCAGTAGACCCCCTGGGAGACGTCGATCCCCTCCTGCTGCGCCTGCTGGTGGGCCAGCATCCGCAGCTCGGGATCGTAGGCCGTGCTCATGTCGGGAAAGCGTGGCCCCAGCCGGTCGTCGTTGTCCCCCATCAGCGGGTTTTCGCCGGTGAGGTTGATGTGATCCGAGATCAGCACCAGGTCGCCTGGCTTGAGGTCGTCGCGAATCCCGCCGGCAGCGTTGGTCACCACGATCACCTTGCAGCCCGCCGCGACCATCGTCCGCACCGGCAACACCAGGGTGTCGAGGCGGTGGCCCTCGTAATAGTGGACCCGCCCCTGCATCACTATGATCGGCTGGCGGCCGCAGAGGCCGGCCACCAGCTTGCCCGCGTGGCCCGGGATCCGGCTCGCGGCGAATCCGGGAATCTCGTCATAGGGCACCGCCACCGGGTCTTCGAGCCCATCGGCGAAGCCGCCGAGGCCTGAGCCGAGGACGAGCCCGACCTTCGGAACCCGTGGGGCAATGGCCCGCACCACCGCCGCTGCTGCTTGCTGAACCCGATCGTACGTCGTCGTTGTCATCGATGCTCCATTGGCGTCCACACGAGCATACTGTCGAGGCACGGATACGCCAAGAATCCTTCGGTATTCGAGTTGGTGCTCGGGCGGGGTGGATACGGGCCGAAAGGCCTGTCGAGCTCTCGACTCTCCACGCCGGCCAGGGCAGTGCACTTCTGCCCCCCACGCCATCGACTGACCGCAACCTCAGCCCAGCGTGCTAAGCTAGAAGTGTCACCGAAATAGTGTCACTCGGTGATAGGTGGCTGGAAGCCGCGCCAGGCGCGAGATCGTGAGCCGATGTCACGTGGAAAGACCGACCTGAAGGCGATTCGTACCGAGCTGGGCCTCAGCCAGGCCCGCTTCGCCGCGCTGCTCGGCGTCTCGCCCCGCACCGTTCAGAGCTCCGAGCAGGGGTGGCGCCAGCCGAGCGACGGGCTGGAGAAGGCCGCCCTGTTGCTGCTGATGGCCCACCGGAACGGCCGGCAGCTCTCGTCCCACGTTTGCTGGCAGGCGACCGACTGCGAAGGCGAGCGGCGGGACGAGTGCATCGCCTATCGCTCGGGCCAGGGCCACCTCTGTTGGTTTCTCACCGGCACCCTCTGCCAGGGCATGCGGTTGCAGACCTGGCAGCAGAAGCTGCAGCTCTGCCGTGAGTGCGAGTTCTTCGATCGGTTGCTCAGCGGAGAGCGGCCCGAGTAGCCCGCGAGCCGCTACTTCGTCTTGCCCGGCGGTCCGTCGCTGCTCCCCTGGGCGGCGGTGTGGTCGAGGGCGATCATCAACTGGGCGCTGCGGTCGAGCCGCAAGGAGAGGTGCCGGGTGACGTGGCCTGGGGCCGAGACCTCCACCCGCGCCACCCGGTTGCTGGCCCTCACCCGCCACCGCTCCGGCGATGCCAGCCGCTTGCCGTCGACAGTGACCGTGGCATCCGGCGGGATGGTGCGGATCGCGATCACCAGCGACTCTGTCGCGGTGGCTGTCGGTCGGTGGCGCAAG
>JAUVBO010000036.1 GCA_030591195.1 Pseudomonadota bacterium | reverse complement strand
TCCTCACCACCGTCGGGGACGAGACCGACGTGGTCAAGATCCTCGACTTCGGCCTCGCCAAGCTGCAGCTGCCCGAGGACGACGGGCTGACCCGCCAGGGGCTCGCCGTGGGCACTCCGGGCTACATCTCGCCCGAGATCTGGAGTCAAGGGAACGTCGGTCCGCCGGCGGACGTGTTTTCGTTGGGGGTCACGCTCTACCGGATGCTGTCCGGGCGGCCGCCGTTCCCCAGCGACGCCCGCCAGCAGCTCTGCATGCACCTGGACAAGGGTCCACCGCCGCTGCCGGCGACCCTGCCCGACGGGCTGAAGGTGGTGGTGATGCGCTGTCTGCGCCAGGACCCCGCCGAGCGCTACGCGACGGCTCGCGAGCTCGCCGCCGCGCTGGACGAGAGCGAGCGGATTCTGTTGACCATGGCCACCGATGTGACCGGGGAGATCGAGATCGGCTAGTCGCCTTGAGCCCGCGAGCTTGCCCGACCGCGTCGGTCAGCTGGGTTGTCGGATCGCCGGTGATGCCGGCGGTGATGGCGCTCCGGCGACCTTAGGTCTGGCTGCTCGGCCTGGGGTAGGTGCGTCGCAGTTGGTGCGTCTCAGTCGCCGCGGGCGAGCATCCGGCCGATGCGGTCGCGGTCGCGGCCCGTGACGGAGATGAAGTGCACGCCAACGCCGGGACCGTGGCCGACGAAGCAGTCGTCGTATTGGGTGCTCCAGCGCACCTCGGCCGAGAAGATAATCGGGGTCGCGTCACCGTCGACGTCGTAGCGCAGCGCGCCGCGGATCAGCGTGCCGGGCGGGATCGGGCGTGTGGTGTGGATGAACATCCCGCTGGCGCTCAGGTCGCACACCGTATCGGTGGACGACACCAGGTGGCGCTCGCAGCGGAAGCGCACGTGTCGGGCCACTCGATGCCGGCGGTGGCGGCGTTTCTCGGAGACTTCGCCGATGATCCGGTCGGCGCGGATCGAGCGCCGCGGGGTCAGCTTCCGGCGCCGGGGTGGCTGGGGCGGCGGCGTGATCTCTCCGGAGATAGCGGCCTGCTGCCGGTTGAGCGGGACGCGGGCGTGGGGATGGGCGACACCGTTCATCACTGGGTTCCTCCTGGCACGAACGGAAGGATCGCAAGTCACATGCCAGCCGGAGCGCATGGGGAAAAGCGTTCCATGTCGGACGATTAGGGCGCTTTGTCCCCGCGGGATGTCGGGACGTGCGCCACGGTGGCTCAGCACTGGCGGCAGCAGCAGCCGCTTGTTGCGTGGCGTCCGCAGAAAAAGTGCGACTGGCCGCGCCCGAGGTTCGTCCCTCGATCGAAGGACGAAGACCACCACCGAATCTCGGGAGCAATACCATGTTCAAGGCTACATACGTGACTTCGCTGGTCGCTGCCCTGTCCCTCGCCGCCTGCGGCGACGTGGCTGGCCCACAGACGGACCACAACGCCGCCGTCGGCAAGAGCGACAGCGCCGGCGCCTTCTGCGGTGGCATCGCCGGGCTGCCCTGTGGCGATGGCTACGCCTGCCAGCTCGACGGTGACTACCCGGACGCTGGTGGCCACTGCGTGATCAGCCAGCAGCAGCCCGACCCGTGCTGGGGCGCGTGGATCGACCAGAGTGGCACCTGCCGCACCCCGGCCGACGGGGTCTACCCGGCCGAGTGCTGCGAGAACAAGATCTGCGGCGGCATCGCTGGCTTGCCCTGTCCCGAGGGCTACGAGTGCGAGCTGGACGGTGACTACCCGGACGCCAGCGGCGAGTGCGTCAAGCCCGAGCCCAAGCCGGCCGCGTGCCACGTGGGCGGCTGCAGCAGCCAGCTGTGCACGGACCGGCCGGGCATGATCTCGACCTGCGAGTGGCTGCCCCACTACGCCTGCTACCAGCTCTCGCAGTGCGGCGCCGTCGGCAGGGATGGGGCATGCGGCTGGAAGCAGACCCCCGACCTCGTCGCTTGCCTCGCCCAGTGGGGTGTCGACTGACAGCCCGCCGAACCAGCGGGCTCGAACAGGCGGTGGTTCCGCCAGGACCTCTGGTGACTGTCGCCATGCGGCACTGCGATCGGTGACCTGCGGCAACACCGCTGCCATTAAGGCACGACGCTCACAGCGTGGATGCTGGTCCAGAGCAGCAAGAGCGCCGGCGAAGAGGCCCTTGTGGGCACTCGCGAACCCTCGCGGGGTGCCGAAGCCCGAGCCGCGAGGAACCAACGGCGTGGTCAGGCAGCCGACCCACGAACACGTTCCGCCTCAGAGGAACCAACGGCGTGGTCAGGCAGCCGACCCACGAACACGTTCCGCCCTCTCGCTAGCCGCCGGCACGAACGGCGCCCAGCAGATAGCTCGACAGGCTTTGGCCTAGATCGCGACGCAGCGCTCCTGCCCCTCCCTTCCTCCTCACCTTGTCGCCGCCCCGTCGGCTCCGTCTCCTCGTTACCGTCGACGGCCCTCCGCCCGCGTGGCCCTCGCACGGACCGTCGGGTGATGATTTCCGCGCCATTGTTGCGTTACATTGATTGAGAGATCAGCAAGAGGTCTTCGCTGTTGTCCAGGTGCCGTTAGGGAGGAGCCGCTGATGAGTGACGAAGAGGAAGACGACTATTCCGCCGAGGAGGAGCCGGAGGAGCTGCAAGAGACCGGGATGGGCGATGACGACGCGTCGTCGGACATCGACGACGCGATGGAGGACGCGGCCGACGCAGCCGATGACGAAGACGACGACCGACGGCGCCACGACCCAGACTACGTCGCCTACCTCGAGCGCCGCGAGGAGGAGCGGCTGTGGGACGAGGAGCAGCGCTACCAGCGGACGCAGGACCGAGCGCGCGCGCAGATGGGTGCGAGGGCGCGCTCGGGTTCTGGCTCCAAGGTGGTCTTTGTCATCGTCGGCGTGCTGATCGTCTGCGGTGGCATCGGCGCCGCGCTCTGGGCCGTGGGCAACGCGAAGAAGCAGACGGCGATGTCCGAGGCAGCGGCCGCCCTCGCCGGAGCGCAGCAGGGCGAGCCCGCCGAGGGCGAGGCCGAGGGCGAGGCCGAGGGCGTCGCCGCTGGGGCCTCGGAGATGGCGAGCATCAGTGACTGCGAGCGGATGTTTCGCCAGGGGACGCTGCTCAAGGCGCGCCGCAAGCGAAGCTTCCGGCGGCTGTCCGGGGCGCGGCAGCAGGCGCGGCTGGACCGGGTGATGCGCAGCAGCAAGATGCGGCGGGCGGTGGCCGCGTGTCCGGGCAAGGTGCCCCAGACGCTGGCGACGTGCATCGTCAATGCCTCGTCCCTGGCGGCCTACAAGGCGTGCGCCCAGCCCTGAGCCGAGTCAGGGCGATCGAGCCGCGATTCGTGATGTTGGTCCGAGGCTGACTCATTTTCGCCTCCGTTCGAGGTCTGCCGCTCGGTAATGCATCGGCGGTGCCAATCGCGTCCTGCCGCCAACCGCGCAGGATCACCGAGGGCGCGGATCCTCCCTGACCTCGAGAGTGTCCGGCTCGACACGGGCGTGTACGGCGGTTGATAGGGCAAAGGTAGGGCAAGGCCGGTTCCAGCAGGTCCAGTGCGCCCATAACCCACCAAGGGCCCACCGCGTACGCCTTCCATTCTTCACAGCCAGGTTTTCAAGGAGAGGGCGCTATGCGTTGTTTTAAGCGGACCGAACCGACCGTCGTGCTCGCGGTGATCGTCTGCGTCGCCGCGGGCTCCTCCGGGCAGGGTTGCAGTGCGGACGAGGGAGATCACACCGTGGTGGCTGGCGAACGGGGCCTGCTCGCGGGGGGAGAGGTGCGGGCCTGGGCCTGGGTCGAGCACACGGGCGAGGTCAGCGCAGTGGGCCTGACGATGGACGACCAGGCCAGCGCCACCGGGAGGCGAGCCTCGCTTGATCTGGCGTTTCCCGAGGTGGCCCGGCAGGCGACCTTCTTCGACCACCTCCGCATCAGGTTCAACCCCGACCCCCACGCCCTCGAGGGCGTGGCCGGCGGAGCTCACTTCGACGTCCATCTATACGGTATCGACGCAGCGACGCGAGAGGCGATCGACTGCGCCGCCGAGCCGAGGCCAGCCAGCTTGCCCCACGGATACTCGGTCGCTGGCACGGCCGTCGAGCCCAAGGGCTCGTGTGTGCCGCAGAGGGGCGTCCGCTCGGTCAATCTGAACGCACTGCGGCTGTTCGGGGGGCCGGCCCAGCCGACCAAGACCTTGGTGCTCGGCTACCACGCGGGCAAGCTGGCGTTCGTCGAGCCAGTGATCAGCAAGGCACTGATCGTCGATCACGAGATGTTCGATCTCCAGGTGCCCCAGCCTGACGGGCTCGGCGGGCGTGCCTACCCCAAGAGCCTGCAGACGGTCTATCGCACGAGCACCGGCGAGTACCACCTGGTGTTCACCGCGTTTCACGCGGCCGGTCGCGAATAGCCGATATCCCCGATTCATCGCAACAACCCAAAGCTCTCAGGAGACCGCCGTGTCGGGCATCGAAATTCGGACTCTGGAAGGAACGACCAAGACGCTGGGCGAGGCGGAGCTGAGCGAGCTGCGCTCGCGGGTTCGGGGCGAGGTGATCTCGCCGGCCGAGCCGAGCTACGACGAAGCACGGGCGGTGTGGAACGCGATGATCGACCGACGGCCCGGGCTGATCGTGCGGTGCACCGGCACCGCCGACGTGCGCCAGTGCGTGCGCTTCGCCCGCGAGCGTGGGCTGCTGGTCTGCGTTCGCGGGGCCGGGCACAACATCGCGGGCAAGGGTGTCCACGACGGCGCGCTGCTGGTCGACCTCGCCGCGATGCGCGAGGTTCGCGTCGATCCCGACGCGCGCGTGGCCGTGGTTGGCCCAGGGGCGACGCTCGGGGACCTCGACCACGAGACCCAGGCCTACGGGTTGGCCACACCCGTGGGCATCAACTCCACCACCGGCGTCGGCGGGTTGACCCTCGGGGGCGGCTTTGGCTGGCTCAGTCGCAAGTACGGGCTCACGGTCGATAACCTGACCGCCGCCGAGGTGGTCACCGCAGACGGCGAGCGCCTGCGCTGCAGCGCCGAGGTCCACTCCGATCTGTTCTGGGCGATCCGAGGAGGAGGCGGCAACTTTGGCATCGTGACCTCGTTCGAGCTCGAGCTTCATCCGGTGGGCCCGGAGCTAATCGCCGGTCCGATCGTCTACCCGTACGACGACGCCCCGAAGCTGCTGCGGCGCTATCGCGAGCTGATCGCCGACTGCTCCGACGAGCTGGCCGCCTGGCTCGTGATCCGCGACGCACCACCGTTGCCCTTTCTGCCCGCCGAGGTGCACGGCCAGCGCGTGGTGATCGTCGCTGCCCTTCACTGTGGGTCGCTGGAGGAGGGCGCCCGGGCAGTGGAGCCCCTGCGCGAGCTCGGAACGACCGTGCTGGGCGATGCGATCGGCCCGCACCCGTTCGCTGGCTTCCAGCAAGCCTTCGACCCGCTTCTGGCACCGGGATCGCGCAACTATTGGAAATCCCACAACTTCACCGAGCTTTCCGATGGTCTGATCGACAGCCTGGTGAAATACGGGGCCGAGCTGCCCAGCCCGCAGTCGGAGATCTTCGTCGCTCAACTCGGTGGCGCGGTGAACCGGGTCGATGCCCAAGCCACTGCCTACCCTCACCGCGACGCCGAGTTCGTGATGAACGTCCATACGCGCTGGGAGGACCCAGGAGCCGACGATACCTGCGTCGGCTGGGCCCGCGAGTTCTATGACGCCACGCTGCCCTTCGCCACCGGGGGCGTCTACGTCAACTTCCTCAGCGAGGGCGAGGAGGACCGCATCGAGAACGCCTATGGCGCCAACTTCTCGCGTCTGGCGGAGGTCAAGGCGACCTACGATCCCGATAACTTCTTCCGCCTCAACCAGAACATCAGGCCGCGGTAGCCGCGAGGCTGGTCCTGCCTCATCCCCCGCGCCCGGACACCTTCCGCCGACCAGACCAGGCTCGATCTTCGGTGATCAGCCATCACCTCGCGACTTCGGTCGGTTGTGACGCCGCGGGGATGATTCCTCGAACGAAGCACTGTCCGGAGGCCGCTGGCCAGCTCCCGGTACCACCGGGGTCCCGCTGGGGCCGGGGCCGCTGTTGGTCCCAATAGTTCACTGGCAGCGATGGAGACGGTACAATTCCGGTGAACTTCCACGCCAGCTAACAGGGCCGGATCGAGCGGCCGGGGATAGTTGCAGGATGCGCGCGACTCTGCACAACAAGATCATCGGCTTGGTGCTGATGGGGACGATGCTGCCGGTGATCGTCATCGTCCTCGTCGTCCTGCTCAACTACCGCCAGACCATCGGCGCCATCGACGGCGAGATCGACCAGCTGGTGCGGGCCCACCTCGGCTCGATCGCTCGTGACATCCGCGACCTCTGCGACACGACCAACAGGGTGGTCCAGGCCCAGGTCGACCAGAACCTGGTCGCGGCGCGCAAGCTGCTGAATCGGGCGGGCGGGGCCAAGACCGCGGTCGAACCGGTGCGCTGGCGGGCGGTCAACCAGGAGACGAAGAAGGAGCGCTACCTCGAGCTCCCGCGGCTGGTCGTCGGCGGCAGCTGGCTCGGTCAGAACGCCGATCCCAAGACCAAGACACCCTTCGTCGACGACGTGGTCGAGCTGCTCGGCGGCACCGCGACGGTCTTTCAGCGGATGAACGCGCGGGGGGACATGCTGCGCGTCGGGACCAACGTCTCGACCCGTGACGGGCGGCGCGCGGTGGGGACCTACATCCCGGCGATCAACCCGGACGGCAAGCCGAACCCGGTGGTCGCCACCGTGATGGCCGGCGACACCTTCCGGGGGCAGGCCAAGGTGGTCGACGATCCCTACGTCACCGCCTACGAGCCCCTGCGCGGCGTCGACGGCAAGGTGATGGGCATGCTCTATGTCGGCGTCAAGCAGGACAACCTCAAGGCCCTGCGACGCAGGATCCGTGAGATCAAGATCGGGGCTGACGGATACGTCGCGGTGATCGGAACCATTGGATCGGCCCGCGGCCGCTACGTCATCTCCAAGGACGGCAAGCGCGACGGCGAGTACATCTGGGACGCCCGGGACGTCCGGGGACGCTACGTCGTGCGCGAGGCGGTCCGCCTCGCCCGGGCCGCCGCACCGGGTCAGACGCCGCTCTTCGAGTACGAGTGGCTCAACCCCGGCGAAGCCAAGCCGCGCCACAAGATCGCCGCGATGCAGCACTACAAACCCTGGGGCTGGACCGTGATGGCCACGCTCTACAAGCGCGACCTGGTGCCGGGGCTGGCCAAGGTCCGCGGCTCGGTGCTCGGCCTGGTCGCTTGGGCGGCCGGCAGCGGGCTGCTGGTCGCGTTGCTCGCCGGGATGCTCGCGGTGACGCTCGTTTCCCGGCTGACCCGTCCCTTCGCCAGCATGGCGGCCATCGCCGGCCAGATCGCCGCGGGGGATCTGCAGCGGGCCTCGCGGGCGGTGGACGAGCTCGAGGCCAGCGGCGAGGTCCCCCCGCTGAAGGAGGCGTCGGATCCCGGCGAGCGGCCCGACCCTGAGGCGCTCGACGAGGGCCAGCTGCTGCTGCGCGCGGTGCAGGCGATGACCCGCCGGCTCAACAGCCTGGTGGGGCAAGTCCAGCGCTCGGGGATTCAGGTCAACTCCTCGTCGGTGCAGATCTCTGCCAGCGCCCATGAGCTCGACGCGACCGTCTCCGAGCAGGCCACCGCGACGAACCAGGTGCTGGCGACCACCACCGAGATCACCTCGGTGGCCAAGGAGCTGGAGCAGGTCGTGCATCGCGTGGCCCGCGTCTCGTCGGAGGCCGCCGGGATGGCCGGCGCCGGTCGCGAGGATCTCCAGGCGATGCAGCAGGCGCTCCAGCGCCTGGCCGACGCGACCGAGACGATCGCCTCGCGCTTGGCGGTGATCGGCGAGAAGACCGACAAGGTTCAGACCGTGGTGACGACCATCGGCAGGGTCGCCGACCAGACCAACCTGCTTTCGCTCAACGCCGCGATCGAGGCGGAGAAGGCGGGCGAGTACGGTCGGGGCTTCTCGGTCGTCGCGCGCGAGATCCGCCGGCTGGCGGACCAGACCGCCGTGGCGACCCGCGAGATCGAGCAGATGTTCGAGGAGATGCAGGGTGCCGTCGGCGCCGGGATGACGGAGATGGGGAGCTTCTCCAGCGAGGTTCGCGAGGTGGTCGGCGAGATGCAGCGTGCGGGCACCCGCCAGGAGCAGATCATCCAGCGGGTGCAGACCCTCGAGCCCGAGCTGGAGCAGGTCAACGCCGGGATGAGCGCCCAGTCGCGCGGGGCGGAGCAGATCCGCGAGGCAATGGTTCGCCTCGCCGACGGCGCCCGCCAGACGGCCGACGCGCTGGCCGAGTTCCAGCGCAGCGCCGAGCACCTCAACGAGGCCAACCGGGGACTGCAGCGCGAGACCTCCCAGTTCAAGGTCGTGAGCTAGCTCGATGCTCTACCTGGTCTTCGGCGCGTCGCCCCGTCGGTTCGCCATCGCCGGCGCCCAGGTGCTCGAGGTGGTGCCGTTGGTGCCGCTTCGCCCGCTGCCGGAGACCCCGCCCGAGGTGGCGGGGATCTTCCGCTACCGCGGGAACCCGACGCCGGTGATCGACCTGACGCGCTTGCTCGACGAACGCTCGAGCGCTGACCGCCTCAGTACCCGGATCATCGTCGTCGCCTATCGACGACCCGGCGTCGAGGGCACCTTCCCGCTGGGGGCGATCGCCGAGCGGATGACCGACACGCTGCGGATCGCCGAGGACGAGCTCGCGAGCAGCGGCCTGGGGAGCGCTGAGGCTCCCTACCTGGGCAAGATCGCCACCCAGTCCGGCGAGCTGGTGCCGGTGATCGACGTCGAGCGGTTGCTGCCTCCCGAGCTGCGCGACGCGCTCTTCGTCGGCGACGCTGACGGGCGGGCGATCGACGCTGGTGGGCAATAGCGTGGCGTCGGCAGCGATAGAGAAGATCGAGGCGCTGCTCCGCCAGCAGATCGGGCTCGACCCACAGAGCGTCGGCCGGGCGAACATCGTCCAGGCGGTGCGGCAGCGACTGCGAGCGCTCGGCCTCGAGCAGGGGCGGGGCGAGGAGCTGCCGCCCGCGCCCGAGCTCGCGCGCTACGCGGCGCGGCTCGCGGCTGACGCGGGGGAGTTCGATCAGCTGGTCGAGGTCGTCGTCGTCCGCAACAGCTGGCTCTTTCGCGAGGGCGCGGCGTTCGCGGCGCTCGGTCGCTTCGTCGCGGCGCGCGCGCGACCCGGCAGCAAGCTTCGCTTGCTCAGCCTCGGCTGCGCCTCGGGAGAGGAGCCGGTGTCGCTGGCGGTGACGCTGCTCGACGCCGGCGTCTCCTCGTTCGAGGTCGACGGGGTCGACATCAGCGAGGAGGCGCTGCGGCGCGCGCGGGCGGGCCGCTTCGGTGCTGGTGGCTTTCCGCCCGAGAGCCACAAGCTTCGCGATCGGTATTTCGAGCGCTCGGCCGACGGCGAGGCCTACGTCGTCGGGGCCGAGGTCGCCGGGTTGCTCCGTTTTCATCGGGGCAACGCCGTCGATGACCGGCTGCTCGCCGACCACGCGCTCTACGACGTGGTCTTCTGCCGCAACCTGCTGGTCTACTTCGACCAGCAGGCGCGCCGTCGGACCCTCGCGAACATCGACCGGTTGCTGGCGCCGGGCGGGCTGCTGGTGGTCGGCGCCACCGAGGCCGCGCGTCTCTCGGGGACCGGTGTTGGCGGGGTGCCGCTGACGCTCGAGCGCTTCGAGGGCGCGGCGACCGCGGCGTTCACCAAGCCCGCGGATGCTGCTGCGGCGGCTGATGGGGCGGTCGAGGCGCCCCCGACCGCCCAGGGCGCTCAACCGGCGCGGCCGGCGCCCGCGGCGGGGCCAGGCGGCGCGCTCGCGCCTGGAGCGTCGTCGGTGACGCGGGGCCTGGCTCCGCCGGCCGTGGCGGCGCGGCGCGAAGGGCGCCGCAGCCCGACCAGCGGCCTGCTGCCGGTCTTCGCCGACAGCTCGAGCAGCGTCTGCTGGAAGCAGGTCGGCGTGCTCGGTGGGGACGGCAGCTGTCCCGAGCTGCCGAGGGTCGTCACCTGCCTCGGCTGCCCCGCTTATCGCGAGCACGGTGGGACGTTGCTCGACCGTCCGGCGCCCCCGGGCTACGCCGAGGCCCAGGCGAGCATCATCGCCGAGCCGAAAGACGACGCGCTGGCCGACACCTCCTCGCTGACCGTCTTCCGGCTCGCCCGGGAGTGGTTCGCGTTGCCGACCGACCAGGTCCAGCTGGTGGCGCCGCTCGGCCCGGTCCACACCGTGCCCTTTCGCAGCGGGCGGATCTTCCGTGGGATCACCAACATCACCGGGACGATCTACCTCTGCGCCTCGCTCCACGGGCTGCTGCGGCTCGAGGCGCTCGAGGTCGCCCGCGAGGGGCGGTCGCGGATGGT
The DNA here is from genome assembly GCA_030591195.1 of Pseudomonadota bacterium. The sequence goes on along the minus strand of JAUVBO010000036.1, from coordinate 260 downwards.
GGTCATCGGCCCCGCGGCCAACGAGTGGGTCTTCGAGGCCGACGAGCTCGACAGCGTCACCCGCTGCGATCTGGCGGGGCTGCGGCCCCCGCCGGTCAACGTCTCGAGCTCCCAGGCGACCTTCACCCGCGGCGTGATCGCGCTCGGCCAGCGCCAGGTCGGTCTGCTCGACGGCGAGCTGGTCGTGGCCGGCCTGAGGAGGGCGGTGCAGTGAGCAGCGCTGATCCACCGACGCCGGTCGCCGAGGCGGGGATGCTGGT
>JAUVBO010000434.1 GCA_030591195.1 Pseudomonadota bacterium | reverse complement strand
GCTAGACCGCTTTCGCGTTGAGTTGATGGTGCGCGCGCAGGAGGCCAAAGGAGGCGCCTGCAGCCTCCGTTCCAGCGAACCTCCGATCGCATCAACATGGAAACGGTCTAGCGCGCCCAAGCGGTCAACTCAGCCGAGGGCGGAGGAGAGCTCGTCGAGGGCCCGGGACATCACCGAGAGGGCGAGGTCGTAGGGGGCCGGCTCGGTGAGGTCGACGCCGGCCTGGCGCAGGATCTCGATCGGCGGCGCGCTGTCGCCGGCCTTCAGCAACCGATCGATGTACCGGTCTCGGGCACTGCTGCCCTCGGCGCGGATCCCCTCGGCCAGCGCGGTGGCGGCGGTGATCCCAGTGGCGTACTGGAAGACGTAGAAGTTGTAGTAGAAGTGGGGGACGTAGGCCCACTCGATCGCGTAGGCCGGCTCGACCTCGACCACGCCCTCGTCGTGGCCGTAGTAGCGGCGGGCGATGGCGAGGTAGAGCTCGGACAGCTTGTCGGCTGTCAGCGCCTCGTCACGCTCGGCGGTGCGATAGACCTCGAGCTCGAACTCGGCGAACATCGCCTGGCGGAAGAAGGTCTGCCGGAACCCCTCGAGCTGCTCGCCGAGCAGGAACAGCCGCCGCTTGCCGCGGCTCCTCTCGGTGAGGTGGGCGCAGAGCAGGTCCTCGTTGAGCGTCGAGGCCACCTCGGCGACGAAGATCGCATAGTCGGCCTTCGCGTAGGGCTGGTGGCGGTTCGAGTAGCACGAGTGCATCGCGTGGCCCATCTCGTGGGCGATGGTGCTCAGCGAGTTGAAGTCGTCGAGGTAGTTGGCCAGCACATAGGGGTGGACGTCGTAGGCGCTGCCGTCCATGTAGGCGCCGCTGCGCTTGCCGCGGTTGGGCATCGGATCGACCCAGCCGCTGCGCGGCTCGAGGCCCCGGCTCAGCGCCTTGACGTAGCGCGGCCCGAGCGGCGCGAGGGCTTCGCAGAGGATCCGGCAGCCCTCCTCGTAGGGGATCTTGAACCGGACGCGCTCGATCATCGGCGGGTAGAGGTCGTGGTAGCGCAGCCGCCTCAGGCCGAGGGCCCGGCGTCGAAGATCGAGGTAGCGGTGCAGCAGCGGCAGGTGCCGGTGGGCGGCCTCGATCGTCCGGTGGTAGACCGAGCGATCGATCTCGTCCGGGTCGAGGGCCGCCTCGAGCGCGCCGGCGTAGCGGCGGGCCCGGGCCTGGACGATGTTGGCGTTGACCTGGGCGCTGAGCAGCGCGGCGAAGGTGTTGCGGTAGCGCTCGAAGGTGCCGAAGAAGCGCCCGAAGGCGCGCTGGCGCACCCGACGGCTCTTGGATGCCCGGTAGCGCGAAAAGAGCGCCTGAGTCAGCCGGACCCGCGCGCCCTGCTCGTCACGGATCTCCGGGAAGGTAAGGTCCGCCGACGAGAAGGTCTCGTAGACGGTGTTGCCGCTGTCGCTGACCAGCGAGAACCGGGCGAGCAGTGCCTCCTCCTTCGGGCCGAGGATGTGCTCCTTGCAGCGGAGCAGCTCGAGCAGGTACCGGTCGTAGTCGGCGAAGCGCGGGTCGGCGGCCAGTGCGCGTAGCCGGGTCGCCCGCAACGCCAGCAGCTCGGGCTCGATGAACGCGGTGGCGGTCGAGAGCTCGGCGGAGGCCTTGTCGATCACCTCCTTCATCGCCTGGTAGCGTGGCTGCCGGGTGTCCTCGTCGTTGCGCCGGCTGGCGTAGCTCACCAGCCGACCGAGCAGCCGCCTGGCGGCGAAGGCTCGCTCGAGGCAGGCGAGGGTCGCGGCGCTCGAGCCACGGAGCTTGCCCCGCTGGGCGGCGATCTCGCCCAGCGAGGCGAGCAGTCGCTTGCGCTGGCGCTCCCAGGCGGCGTCGCTGCGATAGAGGTGCTCGGTGCGCCAGCGGCGGTGGGCCGGGATCTGGTGGCGTTCGGGTTCGATCGTCTGGGTCATGACCGCAGGACGCCGCAGCTGAGGCGAGCTGTCAAGGTCGCAGCTGATGGAGGGCCTCGTCGCGGGGGACTCCGGGATATTTCGGGCGAGTACGGGGCGCAAAATCTGGTAGATTCCCGGCTTGCAGCGCCAGCGCGGCCGATGGTGCGCGTGCGGCTGATCGCGGCTCAGTAACGGCACGAGGTGGAGACGATGACTGCTAAGAGCTTCAAGTCGGTCCCCGAGATGTTTGTCCACCGGGTCCAGGAGACACCGGACAACAACGCCTACCAGTTCCCCGTCGGCGATGCCTGGCCCTGGCTGACCTGGAAGCAGGCCTACGACCGGGTGCGCGCGGTCGGCCTCGGTCTGCGTGCGCTGGGCATCAAAAACGAGGAACGCTGCGCGATCCTCTCCTCGACGCGGGTCGAGTGGATCCTCGCCGACCTCGGGATCCTCTGCGCGGGCGCGGCGACCACCACGGTCTACCCCTCGAACACCCCCGAGGAGTGTGTCTACATCCTCACCGACTCGGGAAGCCGGATGGTCTTCGTCGAGGACGACGAGCAGGCGGCCAAGCTCTCCGGCGTGCGGCAGGAGCTGCCGGACGTGATCAAGCTGGTGGTGATCGATGGCTCCGCGGGCCACGACGGCTGGGTGATTACCCTGGCCGAGCTCGAGGAGCTCGGCCACCAGCACGACGCCGAGCACCCCGAGCTGTTCGACGAGACCGTCGCCGGGATCGAGTCCGATCACCTGGCGACGCTGATCTACACCTCGGGCACCACGGGCAAGCCCAAGGGCGTGCGGCTGGCTCACGACTGCTGGGTCTTCGAGGGACTGGCGCTGAAGGAGCTCGGCATCCTGCACATCGACGATCTGCAGTACCTCTGGCTGCCGCTGTCACACTCGTTCGGCAAGGTGCTCGAGGCAGCGCAGATCGCCATCGGCTTCCCCACCGCGGTCGATGGTCGGATCCCGAAGCTGGTCGAGAACCTGGCGGTGATCAAGCCGACCTTCATGGCCGCGGCGCCGCGGATCTTCGAGAAGGTCTTCAACAAGGTCATCACCGGCGCTCAGGCCGCCGGCGGGATGAAGTACAAGATCTTCACCTGGGCGGTGAAGAACGGTCGCCAGGTGTCGCGGCTCAGGCAGCAGGGAAAGGAGCCCAGCGGCTTCCTCGCGTTCAAGTACGGGCTGGCCGACAAGCTCGTCTTCTCCAAGCTCAAGGCGCTGTTTGGCGGCCGGGTGCGGTTCTTCATCTCCGGAGCGGCGCCGCTCTCGCGAGAGATCGCCGAGTTCTTCCACGCCGCCGGGGTGTTGATCCTCGAGGGATACGGGCTCACCGAGACCAGCGCCGCGAGCTTCGTCAACCTGCCGCAGATCAACAAGTTCGGCACGGTCGGGCCGCCGATCGGCGACACTGAGGTCAAGCTCGCCGATGACGGCGAGATCCTGATCCGGGGTCGAGGCGTGATGAGTGGCTATCACAATCTGGCCGAGATGACCGCCGAGGTGCTGACCGACGATGGCTGGTTCCAGACCGGCGACATCGGCGAGCTCGACGACAAGGGCCGGCTGAAGATCACCGACCGCAAGAAGGACCTGATCAAGACCTCGGGCGGCAAGTATATCGCGCCGCAGCTGCTCGAGGGGCGGCTCAAGGCGCTCTGTCCCTACGTCAGTCAGGTGGTGGTCCACGGCGACAAGCGCAACTACTGCAGCGCCCTGGTGACGGTGGAGCCCGAGTCGATCGCCAAGTGGGCCGAGGACGCCGGCATCTCGGCCTCCTACGAGGAGCTGACCAAGCACCAGCAGGTCAACCAGCTGGTCCAGGAGGGGATCGACAAGCTCAACAGCGGCCTCGCCTCCTACGAGACGATCAAGAAGTTCGCCATCTTACCCGAGGACCTCTCGGTAGAGTCCGGGGAGATGACGCCGAGCCTCAAGGTCAAGCGTAAGGTCGTCGAGAAGAAGTACCAGGAAGTGCTCGACGGCTTCTACAAAGACGCGCTGGCGGGCTGAGCCATCGCTCGTTCCACGCCATCGGGGGCGCGTTTGCGACCGGTCATCGGTATCGACTTCGGTACACTGCGTTCGTCGTCGGCGGTGGTCCTCGACGGGGAGCCGACCGTCGTGGCCGATCCGCGGGGCGAGCTCCATACCCCGACGACCGTCGCGGTGGCCAAGCACGGCAAGCAGCTCGTCGGTCTGGCCGCCCGGCACCAGGCCGCGCTCAACCCCCGCAACACGGTGACCGGCGTCCGCCGGCTACTCGGCCTGTCGTGGGACGATCCGCGGACCGGGCTGCTCCGACAGCGCTTGCCCTACACCCTGCAGCCCGGCGCTCTCAACGAAATAAGGATCTGGCTTCGCGACCGCTCGTACACGCCGGTCGAGATCTGCGATCTGGTGCTGGCACAGCTCAAGGCCGCCGCCGAGGAGTACCTCGGCGAGCCGGTCGAGCGGGCGGTGATCAGCGTGCCGGCGCACTTCGAGACCGCGCGCCGCAAGGCCTGCGCCGAGCTCGGGGCGAGCGTCGGGCTGGAGGTCGTCGGGCTGGTCGACGACCCGATCGCTGCCGCCCTGGCCCACGGCCTCGGTGACGGCAGCGCCCCGATCGGGCCCTCGGTCCTCGGGGGCGGACCGACTCGTCGGGTG
>JAUVBO010000289.1 GCA_030591195.1 Pseudomonadota bacterium | reverse complement strand
CTGGCTCCGGCTCCGGCTCCGGCTCCGAAGCGGGGGGGTGAGGCGGTGGCGGAGGTGGGACGGGAGGTGGAGGCTCGTCCTCTACTTCAATCTCCTCGATCTCCTCCATGTCGAGGATCTGGACCGCCTCGAGCTCGCTCGTGCCGCCGATCCCCAGGGCGGGCTCGGGCTTCGGCTTCGGCTTCGGCTTCGGCTCGGGCTTCGGCTCGGGAAGGCTAGTCAGGGTCGATCGCAGGTCGATGGCGCTCTGGAATCGATCCTCGGGCCACTTGGACAGGGCCTTGAGGATCAAGTCGTTGATCGCGGCGGAGAGGTGGACCTTGTCGCCTGGTGGCTCGGGCCTGGTTTCCTGGTGCAGTCGCCGCAGCTCCTCGGCCTTGGGCGCGACGAAGGGTGGCTGGCCGGTCACCGCGTGGTAGAGCAGGGCTCCCACCGCGTAGATGTCGCTGCGCGGATCGGCAGCATCGCCGCGGCACTGCTCGGGAGCGAAGTACTCGAGCTTGGTGGCATAGGCCGACGGCTCTCCGCGCATCACCGCCGGTTGGATCAGCCGCACCAGCCCGAGGTCGATCAGCGTCACCGAGGGGCTGCCGCCGGGCTTGGCGGGGTCGGTGACGAAGATGTTGGTTGGCTTGAGGTGGCCGTGGCAGAAGCCGTGGCCGTGCACGGCTGCCAGCGCGAGCAGCAGGCGGTCGAAGAGCTTCGATGCCTCGGCGACCGGCAGCTGGCCCCGCTCTTCGAGCAGGTCGCCGAGTGATCGGCCCGGCGCCGCGTCGGCCACCGTGCAGACCGTGCCGTCCGCCAGCGTGTCCACCGAGCGGATCGGCACCACCCCTGGCAGGTCGAGGCAGGCCACGCGCCGCACCTCGTCGATCAGCCCCTGCAGTGCCTCGCCATCGCTCACCAGGGGGGGGTGCAGCAGGCGCAGGATCACCCGCCGGCTGGTCCGCTGGTGTGCCGCCTCGTAGACCCATCCCGCGGCGCCGACGTGCACCGGCCGGCGAACCTGGTAGTCGCCGACGGCTGCTCCCTCGGCCAGCGGCCTCAGCTGATCCATTGCGCTCACCGCCTCAGAATAGCGGGCGGGCAGGCGACACAGCAAGCAGTGAGTCACGCCGTCGAGCAGCTGCTCGGGGCAAGACCCGAGTTTTCCACTAAGCTCGAGCAATGAGTGAGCTCGTCACCGCCGAAGATCTGCGCGGGGCCCTCGCCCGTCACCCGGCCCCGGAGATCCCCGCCCTGCCGGGGCGGCGCAACCACCTGCGGGCCGGGGTCCTGGTTCCGGTGCTGCTCGATCCGTCGCCGACCGTGATCCTGACCCTGCGCTCGGCAAGGTTGAGCCGCCACGCTGGCGAGGTCTGCTTCCCCGGCGGCCGCCCCGACGCCAATGACCACGACCTGCTCGCCACGGCGCTCCGGGAGGCGCGGGAGGAGCTCGGCATCGAGGAGGTGGAGGTCCTCGGACGGCTGAGCTCGATGCCGGTCTACACCTCCGACTTCAGGCTCGAGCCCTACGTGGCCGCGGTGGATCCTCGACACGAGCTGCGCCCGCGCCCCGACGAGGTGGCTCAGGTGCTGCGCCTGGAGCTGTTCGAGGTGCTCGATCAGGTCGCCCTCGAGGGGATCCCCTTTGCCATCGGCGGGCTCGAGATCCTCTCGCCGGTCTTTCGGCCCGAGGGGCGGCTGATGTTCGGGGCCACGGCCCACACCTTCTACGAGCTGCTGCTGGTGGTGGCGGAGCTGGTAGGCCGGCCGGTGCCGCCGATCGAGCGCAGCGCGCTCAGCTGGACCGACCTGCGCCCCGACCCTTGACCCGGGCCATGCCCGGCTCAGACCTCGGGCGGGTCACCGGCGGCGCACCTCCTGCTGCTGCGCTATCGACACCAGGCGGTCGATGTCGGCGACGAGCGCCTCGTTGCCCGCCTGGTCCACCGCCAGGCCGGTGACCCCCGCCCGGTGTCCGATCGGCCCCAGGGCCCGGGGCAGCGGGTGAAATGCCTTCACCGGCTTGATCCGGACCGCGGAACCGAGCACCACCAGCGCCTGCTTGTCGCCGGAGGTGACGCGCAGCAGCTTGCGGTCGGTGGGGCTCTGGCTCACCCAGCCGGCGTTGAACCAGCTGGCGAGCTCGAGCCGCGGGATCGAGTCGTCGCCGATCGCCTCCTCACGCGTGCCCGCGACAGCGTCGATGCGGTCGACGTCGAGCGCCACGCGCAGCTCACCGACCAGGGTGGTCAGGATCGTTTCGGGCTCGGGCGGCGGGGGAGGCGCGGGCTCGAGGGCGTCGGGATCGAGGAAGGCGGCGCGGAGCAACCGGCGGAGGTTGAGCACCGGCAGCGGCCCGGCTGGCGCGCCCCAGCCGGACGCGACCCGGCCGATGCCACCGGCTAGCGTCGGGCTGACACGGTCACAGCGGATGCCGGCGCGGATGCCGGCGACCCGAAAGACCACGATCCGCTCGCTGAGCGCCGCGTGTCTGGGATCGACGGTCCTCTCGGCGCCCCGCTCGAGGCGCAAGGTTCGCCGCACGTCGATCAGCGGCAGCAGCTCCCGGCTCGGCTCGAGCTTCATCAGGCCGGTGATCTGGGGCGGCAGCCGGGGCACGGAGATGTGAGGCGTGGCGCCGTCGAGGATCTCGCTGACCCTCGTGACCGGGACGCTGTACCAGCCGTGATCGATCTCGAACGCGAGCATCATCCTCGATGCATCGGCGTTCGGGGTGGTGGGCGTGCTGATCATCGACACAGACATCATCATGACCCTACAGCATTGCGGCTCGATCCACATGGTGCAGACAGTCGTTTGCAGTGTCGAGGGGCTATGGCCCCCGGTCTTCACATCCCAAACCCGGAGATCGCCCGGGGCCCGTTGCCGTGCATCTGGTGGTGAACATAGGCTTTCCCCGCGGTATCCGCGGCGACGTCTCAGGGTGGCATGCCGCTGGCAGTTGCGGGCCACCATGCACCGACGAAGCACCTGGCACCTGTGGCTGGCCCTCTCGCTGCTGGCTGCCTGCGGTCCCGACCCGCTGGAGATCGCCAGCCTGAGCCGGGCGGTCACCGCTCACTGCACGGTGAGCGTTGTTGGCCAGGGCTCGCTCGACATGGAGAACGACTACGTGCCGCACGTGGTGGCCTGCGAGAACGGCAGCGCCGACACCGAGGCGCTCAAAGCCCAGGCGGTCGGCGCCCGCAGCTTCGCCTATTACAAGCTCGCCAGCGGAGCCGGCAGCCTCAAGGACAGCCAGGCCGACCAGGTCTACAGCTGCGGGCGCGAGCCAGGCCCCGAGCACATCGCCGCGGCCAAGGCGACCCAGGGGCAGGTGCTAGTCTACGCCGGCAAGGTGATCTGTTCCTTCTACGTGGCAGGCGGCAAGGGTTCGCCACCGTCGTGCGAGGGCGGGGCGGCCAGCACCGAGTCCTACGTGACGTACAACGAGGGCAAGAGCGGCAACGCGGTGACCCAGAGCACGCTGGGCTGGGTCGACCCGAGCAACACCGCCAACCGCGGCTGCATGTCCCAGAATGGCGCCAACTGCCTCTCCCAGGCGGGCCGGAACTACGTCTCGATTCTCCAGTTCTACTACGGCGCCGACATCACGCTGACCGCCGCCTCGGGCTCGTGCGTCACCCCCCAGCCGATCCCCGACCCGAGCGCGACTCCGGGCGAGCCGGAGCCGGAGCCGGAGCCGGAGCCGGAGCCGGAGCCGGAGCCGGAGCCAGAGCCAGAGCCGGAGCCAGAGCCAGTGCCGGTGCCCGACGCCACCGCCGCTGGGCCGGACGCCGGACCGCTCCAGCAGCCACCTCAGGTCACGCCGGCGCTGCTCGGCGGCTGTGGGGTCGCCGCCAACCCGGGGTTCGGGAGCGGGTCTGCTCCTCTTTGGCTGCTCGCGCTGCCGGTCGTGCTGCTGGTCGTCACTCGCCGCCGGCGGCGGTGAAGCGGGCAGTGGTAGACGCGCTTCGGACCGGTTAGGTATCGACCCGGAGGGCCGGACTGGCTTGTCTGCTAGTCGACGGTCCGGCCGCGATCGAACACCTCCGCGGCGCCGGCGAGCGAGACGAGACCCTGCGACTGCTGCTCATCGAGGTACTTGCCATAGGCCTCGGCCTGGGGCGCGAGAGAGCGCAGCAACGCCTCGGCACGCTGGCGCTGCTCGTGGGTCGTGCCGGCAGCGAAGCCGACCCGCATCACCGCGTGGACCGCCTGCCGGCCGCCAGCTGACTCGACGCCGAGGCAGTCGACGACGGCTCGGACGGCAATCCCGGACAGCATCGCGTGGATGATCCGTCGCGGGATTTCGCGCTCGGTCTCCGCATCGAAGGCTGCACCGCCGGCGGCGGCGAGCCTCACCAGGCCCTGCCAGGGCGCCACGGCTCCGGGTGGCGCCACGACCGGGCCCGGCACCTGATGGTGCCCGCAGCCGCCGAGCAGCGAGAGACAGGCGATGGCGCTGAAGATAACCGCGAGCCTGGTCATGTTTTCCCTCCCCGCGGTTGGTTTGCACGGACCGAGCCAAGAGGGGCACGAGCGCGGCATCCGTCATCTTTCGATGCCTTGGGTGCTCCGATTCGCAGCGCGGGGTGGACTTTGGTTCCCGCGGAACCATGGCGATCCGTGGCCGGGCTCGGACGCAGCTGGAAAAATGCGCGTGGTGACAGGCGGTTATCGGCCTCCGGAACGGCTGACCCCAGCGGAAGCCAAGGTCTGGGGACCATCGAGCCCACAATGAGATAGACTCAGGCCCGGCGGAGCGTGAGGCGATGATGCGATCTGTAACTGTGGCGGTGCTCCTGTTGGCCGTCGTCGTCGGCACCCTCGGATGCTCGAACGTTGCCGGCGTCGACAGCCCGGTGGTCGGCGGATCGTGCGGTGGTCCGGGCGATTGTGTCGAGGACTCGACCTGCTTTCTCTCGAGCGACTTTCCGGGCGGGCTGTGCAGCTACGGATGCCTGCATAGCCGGGAGTGCCCGGAGGGATCGGTCTGCGTCGACAAGAAGGGTGGAGTGTGCCTGCTGACCTGCGGCAAGCACGAGCACTGCAGGGAAGCCTACAAGTGCGATGACAAGGATCTCATCGGCAACGAGGGCAAGGCGTTGGTCTGCGTCAAGGACTGAAGACGTGGCCGGAAATGTTCGGTCCCTGCGCGACGGTTAGCGTGGCGCACAGCCCCGAGTTCCGAAATGTTCGGTCCCTGCGCGACGGCTAGCGTGGCGCACAGCCCCGAGTTCCGAAATGTTTGGTCCCTGCGCGACGGTTAGCGTGGCGTACAGCCCCGAGTTCCGAAATGTTCGGCCCCTGCGCGACGGTTAGCGTGGCGCACAAGATGTGGCCGGCGAATCGGCCAGCTCGTGGCAGGTTGGCCCGCGCCGGGCCCTCCCTCGTCAAGTTCTCGACCACGAACAACGACGCAAAGACAAATTCCTTCGAGGCTTGACAGCTGAAGATCCAGGCCGAGTTCGCCGCCG
>JAUVBO010000232.1 GCA_030591195.1 Pseudomonadota bacterium | reverse complement strand
GGTGGAAGTAGCGCCAGCCCGAGTCGCCCTGTAGCTTGCCCTGGATCACCAGGTGTGGCTGGCCACCCGCCGAGAGCGCGATGGCGCGCGCGCTGTGGTTGGACAGAGGAGCACCCACTGGCGTCGAGGTCCACGCGCCATCCCAGCGACCGTATGCGAGCCCGCTCTGGGTCGTCGCAGCGGCATGGAGCACCCCTGTCTTCGTGTTCGCCTCGTAGACCAGCCCCGAGGCGCTGGTGATGGGAGGCTGGGCCAGCTGCGCCCACCCCGAGCCATCGCGTCGCCAGAGCGTGGCTGGCGTGGCTGGCTCCGAGCGAGACAGGACGTAGGCCGCGCCGGTCTTGGTGTCGAAGGCCATCGGACCGCCCCGGGCGAGCGGCGTCGTCTCCGTCTGCCAGGTGCCGTCGGCCAACCGGATCGCGTAGTGGATCTTGGCGTTCACCTCGTCGGTCTAGTGCAGGACGTGAGCTCGACCGTCCTCGTCGATCGCGAGGCCAGGTTGCTCTGTCCTGTGGCCAGCCTTGTTCGAGGGCGGCAGCTCGTCGCAGAGCACGGTGCACGGGTTGCCTGCGGGGCCGCACGGCGGTCCCGCCGACGCCGGCGGCAGAGGGCCACAGCCCGTCGTGGGAGGCAGATCGGGGGCGACGTTCGCGTCCGGCGGCGCGGGAGCAACGACGTCCGATCGTGGGGCATCCACACCAGCGTCGGGCGCCAACGTGGAATCGTCGAGCGCCCCATCAGGGGACGAGCCGACATTCGTCGGAACACGGGAGTCACAACCAGCAGCGACGAACCCGAGCAAGACCCATGCTTGAAGAGATCGATACATGCCTCGGTCCTCCTCTCGCCAGCTTTTGCGACTCTTGCGACACTTGCAACGCTCGCGCCAAAGCCCTCAGCCGCCTAATGCACGGCGACCATGCGACTTCTGCTGACGTCCCCCGCTCTCCGCAGAGCCAGATTGGCTCGATCTGTGCCAGCACACGAGGTCTGCTGGTGCCAGTGCACACCACCGGCGGCTCGATCGAGAAGCTTCGCTACGGCTGCAGGCCGTCGATGAAGTCACCGACGACCTCGAGCGCGTCGGTGGCCATCGCGGTCTTTTCGGCGGCGTCGAGCGTCCCGGTACGGATCGTCAGATAGTACGTCTCGGCGAAGCTGGCCACCTGGGATGTGATCTGCTCGACGAGGGCGTCCCGGTTGGCGAGCTGGCCGCCGTCGAGCTCGCCGCCGAGCAGCTCGATGATGCAGCGATCGCGCTGGCGCCGAGCCAGCCCCAGGGCCGAGTCGGTCCGGAGGTAGTAGTCGCCAAACAGCTCGGACAGCGGCCGCTTCAGCACCAGCGGAAGCATCCGCGACTCGGCGCACGAGCTGCCCATCAACTGGGCGCGCATGACGTACGGGTCGAGGTCCCCCTCGATGTCGACGGCCAGTGCGTGCACCCCGACGTAGAAGTCCAGCGGCTGTCCGCCCGGCTTGCCGCCGCAGTTGGGCGTGGTCGTGGCCTCGGCGCCGAGGGCGAGGCAGGCGGCGCGCGCGGCCACGGCGGCCCCGAGGTCACCGCCCCAGGTGGCGAAGTCCTCGTTGTTCATGTCGACGACAAAGACCTTGGCCGAGGGACAGACCATCGCCTCGAGACCGGCGAAGACGTGGCCGACGTCGACGCCGCCCAGCTCGGCCCTGGCGGTCAGCGCGCCAAACAGCTCGTCGCCGAGCTCGCCGCGCGGATCGGTCAGCTTCGGGCTGCACGGGATGACCAGCTTCCACAGGCTGTTGCTGGAGGTGGCGCTCCACGGCGCGCCGTAATAGAGCTGCCGCATCACCGCCAGCATGCGCGGCGGATCGACGTCGAGCTTGGCCTCGGCCTGGGCCACGAGCGCGACGTAGTCGGCCAGCTCGGGATCGACGGGCAGCGGCGGCCCGAGGTCGGGCTCGGGCAGGTCAGGAGGCGCCGACGCGTCGGGATCTCTGCCGGCGTCGGCCGCGGGCAGGTCTGGCTCGACCGCTGCATCCGACAGGTTGGCGGGCCCAGCGTCGCCGCCGCAGCCGCTGCCGACGACGAGCGCCCACCCAGCCAGCGCCATGATCCGAGGCGCCCGTCTGATGGCGCGCCAACACCGCATCGAAGACCTCCCGCAGCTCACAGGTAAACATATTCAGGTAAACAGATACTCCGAGGCGGCGAGGCCTGGCAACAGGTGTCGACTGTGCCAGTTGAGCCAAACTGGCCCGGTCGCCCCCGTGAACCAACATTCACGATCGCGGGCGCCAAGCAACGCGCCGAGCGAGATCTCCGCTGGTTAGCGCCTGGCCCGGCCCGTGCAAAGGTCACAGCACAACCAAACAACGAGGCGATCGCAGCGCTGGGGCACACCGATGGTTGGTCCCAAGCAATGGTGTGCTGCGTGCGCCTCTCGCAAGAGGAGATCGTATGAGTCGACAAAGCTGGTTGGGTGTCCTGTCGTGCAGCATCTTGTTGTGTGTGGCCTGCGGGACGGTTGATGAACCGGTCGGCAGCGAGCCGGCCAAGGGCGACATGCTCGTCGAGCCTCAGGCCCATGTGACGCCCACGCCGGCGTCGCGCTGCGACAAGGTCTGCTCCTGTCTCGTGGGGAAGGAATATGAGGGCTGCGAGCCGGCGAGCACTTGCGTGTCAGGCGCCTGTGGGCCCTACGATTGCACCTTCTTCGACAGCGCGGGCAACGTCAGCGGCTGCTCGCCGAAGTGCGGTGACCCGGTGCCCGCTTGCATCGCCGAGTGCATCGAGGAGTACCGCGCGACCCCCGAAGAGGAAGCCTGCCTGGATCGGGACGGTGACTGGGCCCAGCTGGCCGCCAGCAACGGTGTGACCCCCACCGACCCGAGGTGGAAAGAAGGCCTGTGCTACTCGCTGAGGGAATGCGGCGACTTCTGGTAGCCGCCAGCCAGTAGACTAGCGCGGCTGCACGAACAGATACTTGCTGTGGTCGCGGCGCACCTGCCGGAGCACCATCGTGAAGTGCTTGAGGTCGGAGATCCGGAACAGCTCGGCGCCCGACCGGCGATAGGAGCTGTCACCGAGGCCTTCGAGAAGCCGCGGGATATCACTGAGCCCGTTCGCGAGGTGGTGCCCCAGCGTGACGCCCTTGGTTCGCACGGTGGGTAGGATCGCCTCCATCGCCTCGAGCACCTTGAGCAGTCCCTCGTCGGAGGTGGCGTAGATGATCAGCGCTCTGCCCTTCTCCGGGCGATCGTAGATCCCCCCCACCTTGCCGTAGAAGCCGAGGTCCGGGTACTTCTTGGTGTTGCGGTACTGCTTGGCGTAGGCGGCGAGGAACCGGCCCAGGCCGTAGATCTGCGCCGAGTGGTTTCCCGGCTCGGAGGTCGCGGTGATCACGATCTTGTTGTGCTGGCTCAACACGTCGCCTGGGAGATAAAACGCGCTGTCCTTCGCGATGTGTTCCAGCCGGTCGATGTCGAACAGCACATCCTCGCTGGGGGTGCCGGGCCGATAGAAGGTGATGTGGCTCCACCCCTTGTCGGTATCGAGAAGCGCGAACGGGTGCTTCTCGTTGCGGTCTAGCGCTTCCTTGACGGGGGCATGCGTGGCGTTCCAGTTGACGATCAGCTCGCGGCTCAGGATTCCCATACTTCTCCACTCGACAGCTACGGCAAAAACCGCTGCATCGTCTAGCCTTGTCGGCAGTGGTGTCAAGGCGCTCGGCGTCCTCGCGCTTGCCGACCGGTGTCTACCGCGTATGATCCAGCTGGAGATTCGCGATGGCCAGTGGCTTCACCAAAGACGGCGCGGTCCAGGAGCAGATCGACGCCAGCATCGACGACGCGCTCGGACAGATCCGCCGGCGCCTACCTCGCGGCGAGGCCCGCTCGCACTGCGAGGCGTGCGACGAGCCGATCCCCGAGGCGCGCCGCCGCGCGGTCCCCGGCGTACAGCTCTGCGTCGCCTGCCAGCGCGACGAGGACGCCAGGCAGGCGATCGCCGTCGGCTACAACCGCCGCGGTAGCAAAGGCAGCCAGATGCGCTAAGCCGCAGCGACGGACCCTTGTGGTCTGCGGGTGAAGTCGCGCGCTGTTGACGTATCAAGCAGGGATGCGGGCTCGCCTTGCAAAGCCGCCGCTGGTGGTCGCTGCCGCCGTCGCGCTGGTTGGCGCGACCGAGCCCCGCAGATCCGGCAGCAGCAGCAGCAGGCGCCAGCACCGCCGGGCCGAGCAGCGGCTCGAGCCGCGAGCCGCGGCCGGCCGCGCCGCGAGCCGGGTGGTCCACACGATCAACAAGCTCGCGGCAAGCGTGCGCAAGACGCGCTATCAGGCCCGGACCGTGGTGCGGCGCAAAGCCGGCTACTACGCCTGGGACTGCTCGGGCATGGCCGCGTGGATCCTGCGTCGGACAGCACCGGGGGCGCTCCGCGCGCTCAACCGGCGCCGGCCGCTGGCCAGGGACTTCTATCACGCGATCAGGCGCGCGCCGACGAAGCGTGGGCGTCGCGGCTGGCAGCGCCTCGCCCACATCTCCCAGGCCCGCCCTGGCGATCTGTTCGCCTGGCTCCGCTCGCCGCTCTCGCGGTCGAAGGTCACCGGGCACGTGGGGTTCATCGTCGATCGGCCGACACCGATCCCCGGCAAGCCGCGGCTATATCTGGCCCGGATCCTCGACGCCACCTCGCTGCCACACCAGGACGACACCCGCGCCGCCGACAGCGGCGGCGGCTTCGGCTTCGGCACCGTGCTCTTCGTGACCAACAAGGCCGGACGAACCATCGCCTACGGGTGGTACGGCACCGAGAGCCTCAGGTGGGGCGTGCTTCCGGCCAGGACCCTCTTCGGACGCGTCGTGCGTTAGGCGTCTCGTCGGCCACGCAAGGAAGACGGCGGCACGAATCCAGTTCCCTGACGCCGTGACCCCCAGGGCAGGGCAGAGTCTCCGGGAAGGGGCGGGGAGTAGCTCACGGGGCCCACGGCAGCCGCCACCGGGGGATGGTCACGGCGGGCAGGTAGACCTGGACCGAGTGAACGAGGTTGTCCGGGGCGGACCGCGAGCCCTCGTCACTGGCTGACAGGCAGAGCCGGAGCTCGAGCGGGCTGTGGTAGTCCTCGCCGTCGAGGGTCACGCGTCCCGAGAAGCGGTGGTACTCGGTCGCCAGGAGATCTGATTGACAGGTCGGATCCGAGGCGCAGCCGGGCGGCTTCATGAAGAAGACATCCGCCTCGAGACCGGCAGGCGGCCCGATGTCCACGGCGGTGGGCAAGGGCTCGTCAACGAGCGTCCGCCTCAGCCCGAGCATGACCTGGACGTTGACCTCCCACCGATCGCCAGACGACGTGGCACCGACGAGCCGCACCCTGGCTCCCTCTGCGTGGGCTGCCGAGTTGTAGTCCTCGCCCGTCACCTGCTCGAGCGTCAGCGCAGCGCCGTTGAGCGACGCCTTGGCGGTTCCGGAGCAGAACGGCTCGAGATCAGCCGGAGGAGTGGCCCCGTCAGCTCTGGTTGCCAGATCGGCACCGAACCCGTCGGGTGCGGCGGCGTCGCCTGCCACCTGAACCGTCCGGCTGCCGCAGGCAACGAGGAGCAGCGAGGACCAGACGAGGGCGCTGTTTCTCATCGTCGACCTCCGGTGTTCGGGTTGCTTCGCACGAACCTCGGCGCCGAGCAAGAGCCGAGCGTCACGACCCTCTGCCGCGAGCACTGCGGAAGCGTTCGCTGGGACGGAGATTGCCGATAGATAGCTAGAGACCAGGCCGCAGGCTGGCGGCGACGTCGAGGACCTCGATCCGCGGCGTACCCTGCACCTCGTAGGCCGC
>JAUVBO010000927.1 GCA_030591195.1 Pseudomonadota bacterium | reverse complement strand
CACCATCTCGGACTCGGTGCCGGAGGTGGCCTACCTGACCCTGGCCGATCTGCTGTTCCTGATCGCATACGTCTTCAGCTCGGTGGTGCTGGTGGTGATCGTCGTCTCATACAACCTGCACCGCCGCGGCCTCCGGCGGGCGGCGCTGAGCACCGACCGCGCGGTACGTTGGCTGCTGCCGTTGCTGACCGCGGTGGGCGTCTGGTTCGCTTTGCCGGCCGGCGAGCAGGTGACCGCCGCCCCCCCCGATCCGCTGCCGGCGATGAAGCGCGGGTCGTCGTCGCGTGACCGGCTGCGCATCGGCTCGAACATCAGCTTCAGCAGCGTCCTCTCGCTCTCGTCGACCAACGGGATCTACTGGCCGCTGGTCTACCAGGCGAGAGACGGCCAGCAGCACCCGCTGCTGGTCGAGCGGACCCCGGGAGTCAGCAACCGGGCGATGCGCTTCCTCAGCGGCGGCGGGCTCGAGGTGACCTGGCGGCTGCGGCGCGAGGCGCGTTGGTCGGACGGCAAGCCGATCACCTCGAGCGACCTGCTGCTGGTGCGGCGGGTGTTGCTCAACGACCACATCGAGTCGTTTCGCGCGCCCGATCCGAGGACGCTGATCATCCGCTGGAAGGCGGCGCTGGCCCAGTCCCTCGAGGCGCCAGGCTGCTGGCCGGCGCACGTGCTCAGCCACTACGTCACCGAGCAGCGTGACGACACGGCGGCCTACCAGAAGATCCGCGCCCACCGGCGGGGCAAGCCGATCCCTTCGGCCGGGCCCTACCGGATCGTCAGCTTCGAGCCGCGCCAGAAGCTCGTCGCCGAGGCCAACCCGCACTTCATCGGCAAGCCGCCGGTGATCCGCCGGGTGGAGGAGATCCGCTACCCCTCGCGTCAGGCGCTGCTCGCCGCCTTCAAGCGGGGCGAGGTCGACATCACCGTGCCGAACGGGGTGACGATGAAGGACGCGCTGGCCCTCGCCGCCGAGCGGCCGAAGGCGGTCCACATCGTGCCGTCGAACTTCCTCATCACCCTCGCCCCCGATCTCGCGCATCCGGCGCTGGCCAAGCTCGCTGTGCGCCGAGCGCTGCTGTACGCGATCGATCGTCAGCGGCTCGCGCGGGAGGTCTACGGTGCCGCCGGGAAGGTGGCTCAGGTGCCGGTGCCGGGCCCGTTGCCGCCGGGCGTGGAGGTCACCGCTCACGATCCGGCCCAGGCTCGAGGGCTGCTCGCCGGCGCTGGCCACCGGCAGCTGCGCCTCAAGCTGTTCATGCGTGGCTCGTCGATCGATCGACAGATCTTCGCCCTGATCGAGGCTGATCTGAGGCGCGTCGGCGTGACCCTCGAGCAGCAGCTGGTCAAGAGCACCTTCAAGGTCTATCAGGGCCACGAGCACGGCGGGCTGGTGCTGCACGTCTTGCTCGGGCGACGGAAGAAGAACCCGATGGCCTTCTGGAACCTGCCGGTGGTCAGCGGCCGCTATCCGCCCGACGCGCGCAACGCGGCCTATACCGACGAGGTCGCTGCGCTGGTCGAGCGCGACCTGCACGCGATCTACCCCGAGCGCCGCCGGCAGCTGCGCGACGCGCTGTTTGCCGAGTTCTCGCGGCGGCTGCCCCACGTGCCGCTGGTCTTCGCCGCCAAGCGCGTGCTCGCCGATCCGAAGCTTCGCGGCTGGCGGGCCGACCCTGAGGCCTCCTTCGGCACCGGCCTCGAGCGCTGGCGCTTCGTCGAGTAGCCCGCGCGATGACCTGGACCCAGGCGCTGATCCTCTTCGCCACCGGCACGGTAGCTGGATTCATCAACGTGGTCGCCGGGGGCGGATCGTTGCTGACGATGCCGACGCTGATCTTCCTCGGGTTGCCCTCGGCGGCGGCCAACGGCACCAACCGGATCGCCCTGGTGGGCCAGAACCTGACCGCGGTGCTGACCTTCCGCAACAAGGGGTTTCGCGACCTGCGGCTGGGGCTGCTGCTCGGGGCGGCGGCGGTGGTCGGGGCGGTCGGCGGGGCGCTGATCGCGATCGAGATCTCGGACCAGCTGTTCAAGCTGTTGCTCTCGGCGGTGATGGTGCTGGTGATCGCTGGCATGCTGCTCACCGGCAACAAGCAGGCGACGGCGCAGCGCGAGCCGAGGGAGGCTGGCGCCGAGCAGTCGGAGGTCGTCCCGGGCGAGCGTGTTCGCTACCCGGCGCTGCAGCTGGCGCTGTTCGTCCTGGTTGGCATCTACGGCGGCTTCATCCAGGCCGGCGTGGGGTACCTGGTGATCTTCGCCCTGTCCGCGGTTGGGGGGCTGTCGCTGGTGCGGACCAACAGCATCAAGGTGATCGTGATCGGTCTGTACATGGTCCCATCGCTGGTGGTCTTCGTGCTCGACGGCAAGGTCGACTGGCCCCTGGGATTGGTGCTGACGGTTGGCAACAGCCTGGGGGCCTGGCTCGGCACGACCTTCTCGGTGGGCAAGGGCGACCGCTGGATCCGGGCCGTGCTGGTGCTGGCCGTGCTCGGCATGGCTGGGCGGCTCGCCGGACTGTACTGAGCTGATCGCCTGGTGCGGCCGTGGGTCTCCCTGCCCTCGGCTGTGTGCAAGACCCGGCGAGCACCGCCAGCGTCTCACGGCGCCCTGCAAACGGGCATTCCCACCACGGCCCGGTCGCCGTGTTGCGGATCTGGCCGGATCCCCGATGTTTTTCCCAAGCGGCCGCTGATGGCACGCGGTCTGCATTACGGCCGCGGCACACAACAGGCCGAGGTTGCACCTCGATAACAAACACCCTCAAGGAGTGCTCTCATGCT
>JAUVBO010000265.1 GCA_030591195.1 Pseudomonadota bacterium | reverse complement strand
GATGGTCATCAGGGCATCTTGACCGCAGTCAACCACGCAAGCACCGCAGGGGCTTACAATCAGCGCCATGCGCCGACCGATCGCCTCGTCCCCGTCGCCGCTCGCCGCGGAAGGCGTTCGGGGCCCCAGCCGTATCAGACCCTAATGCGTATCGTCGTGTTCGTAGCGCTGCTCGCCTTCGTCGCCATCGTCTTGCTGCTCGGCCGGCGCTTCGGTGAGCTGTTCTGTATCTCCGTCCGCCGGGGGCGGCTGTTGCTGGTCCGCGGCACCGCGCGGGGGCGGCTGCTGCAGGACTTTGCTGAGGTGGTTCGGCTTGACGCCGTCGAGCGCGCCACGATCCGCGCCTTTCGCACCCGCGGCCAGGCCCGCCTCGTCGTCTCCGGCGTGGGCGAAGACACCGCCCAGCGCCTGCGCAACGTCTTCGGGCTCTATCGCTAGCTCGACCTACCGGACGGCTGGGCTTTCCCCACCCGAGATCTGGCGCCGATGTTGACCGTTCGTAGCGCCAGGCAGGATACTCGCGGCACCACGATTCCTCACAAGGCAGGTGCGATGCCGACAAAGCAATGCCCGAAGTGCGGGAAGATCAAGAATTTCGATAAAAAGAGATGGAAGCGGATCTCGCTGTACGGCGTGGTCTGTGCACTGTGTGCAGCCGGGGGGGCGAAGCGCTCCACCACTCGACAGACGCGGACCCGCGCGCCGGTCGGCCGACGCCGGAGCAAAGCGACCAAACAACCCCTGGACGTGAGCTGCCCGCTCGACGCGCCGCGCATCGGCGGCGAGACGGAGATCGCGGGCACGCTGGTCAAGATCCTCAAGCGCGGTCGCCGCTCGTGGGCGAAAGCCAAGCTCGACTACGACTACACCATCGCGGTGACCCACCCCCGGTACCGTCAACTCGAGGTGGTCGAGCTGATGGAGCTGGCCTGCGACCAGGTGGGCAAGGTCGAGGAGAACGCTTCCTTGATCGAGTACAAGTCCGGCGCCATCGCCGCGACGTCGCAGGAGGTGTTCAAGGGGCTGAAGCGGGCCGAGGCCTTGCTCTGGGCGACGCTCTCCGGGGCCTCCACGCTGCAGACCGACGGACCGCCGCGCTACGTCAACTGGGAGGCGGTGCTGGCCGCCTACAACGCCAAGCTCTCCAGCCCGGGCGACCTGCTCCCGTTCAAGCTCTATACGGTGCCGCAGCTGCTGGATGTGCTGAATAAGGCACTGACCGCGGCGACAGCCGAGAGCCCGGAGGCGATCCTGACCAAGCAGTGGATCGACGAGTGCACGGACAGCAACCCGGTGCCGGCGGGTTACGAGTGGTACTACAAGAAGGTCAAGATCAAGCCCGAGGCGGGGACCGCCCAGGCCAACTTCGAGCTCGACCTGGAGGCGATCGGTCGCATCGCCGGAGCTGGAACGGATATGTCGGCGGCGTTTCACGACGCGGGCCACGCCAAGCGGTTCACCGAGGCCCGCCGCGTGGCCAACGAGCTCGTCGCTGATCGCCTGCCGGGGGTCAGCGGATCGCAGAAGCGCAGGTTGATCAGCGTGCTCACGATCTTCGGCTACACCTGCATGGTGGCGCTGACCCGCAACTACTTCCCTGAGAAGGACTCCTTCGACCTGATCTTCAAGTCCGCTCCTGATGACATCCTGCGGCTGTGCGTCTCCGCGTTGGCGCAGCGCAAGCTGGCCGCGCTCATGCGGGGCGTACGCCTGGTCAGGGCGGGCCAGCTGCCCAACAGGAAGAAGAAGACCAAGGGAAGAACGCCGGTGTTGGGGGCGGCCACCGCGGCGATGAACGCCCTGGCGCAGGCGCTGCTGGACGGCTACGAGGCGTCGGGACAGCTGGTCTCGAAGGTCTCTGCGTCCGCGCATCTGGGCTGGTTGAAGTACTGGATCTTCGACGTGTTCACGCCGCAACCGGGGGGGCGATACGGCAACGAGACCGCCACCAGCTACGGTGACAGGATCCGCGACGAGAGCTGCGGTCCGTTCTCCTGGACCGGCAAGCCGCTGACGCCGCGGATCGTCGGTCCGCGCATCTTCGTCGTCACCGAGGCGCGGAGAGACCAGCACAAGTTCTCGACGTTGCTGCAGCTGCGTCAGACCCCCAAGACCACCACCGGGTCGGAGGCGAGAGAGCTCAGGCGACTGCAAGCGCTGTCCGGCCACTGACCACCTTTGCCGGCGGCGACGAGGACGGGGCGACGAAGGGACCGCGGCCTTCGCCTTTCGGGCCCTCGTCTTGCGGGCGAGCGTATGGCCAGGCAGTCAAGCGACAATTCCGGGGGGGACAAACCCGCCCAGCGCCTGCGCAACGTCTTCGGGCTCCATCGCTGGTAGCTCGACCTACCAGACGGCCTCGCTGCCCCCACCCGACATCTGGCGCCAGGGTCCCCCAAGCCAGGGAGGCAGCCGGCGAGCGCGGCTACTTTTCGAAGAGATCTTCGCAGCTTCGGCGACAGCCCCGAGTTGCTCACGACGCGGCATGTCCCTTGCTTTTTCAGCGGAGCGACAGCCGATGACGTGACCATCAGGAGGGATATCGAATGAAGCGCCGAGCAACGAAGACGAGCGGAACAGCCTTGGGGGCAGCGCTGATCGTGGCGCTCGCGGCCCTCGTCAGCTGCGGTGAGGAACTGCAGTCGCGGACAGGCGCCGATGCAGGCTCGGCAGGCGACCCCAGCTCGGACCAGGGTCAGGGGAGCAACCCCGATCCGTCTCCGCCGGGCAGCCTCGATCCGTTTCCGGGGAGCCCTGGGTCGACGGACGCTGGCGCCCCAGCAACGCCAGGCGCAGATGCAGGCTCCGGCCCCTCGGTTGACAGCAGCGCCTCTCCTTTCGCCGAGGGCGGCCAGGAGGTGACCTCCGTCTCCCAGTACGGGATCACCTGGACCTTCGCCAGCCCGGCCGTGGTCGGCCAGTTCGTCACCGGCGACTACTGGGTCGTGGGGCCGGTGACGATCAAGAGCGTCTCGCCGACCCCTCAAGACGGGCGCAACGGATCAGTGGTCAACCCCGTCCCCGGCGAGCAAGGCTACGACTCGCGAGGCGGTAACTGGGCGCCAGCGACTCAAGCGAGCTTCCCCCTCGCCCTCAAGCCGGGGGACGCGCTCGCCTCCACCGTCAGCAACCCCGAGCCGACCGAGTGCAACGCGGGGGGGAGCAACCAGGGGTGGAAGGCCTACAACGGAACCTGCCGGAGGGGGGTGATGAAGGCCCAGGCGGCGCTCACCGTGGTCACGGCGCCACTCGCTGCCGACGTCTTCCGTCCGCCCTACGCCGGCACCGGGTTCAGGCCGTTGCACCAGGCGGGCGCGATTCAGTGGCAGCTGCTGCCGAAGCTTGCCGCACCCGCCGAGGCGCCCACCGGCTCGACCGTATTGCGCTGGTTCGAGCGTCCCCGAATGGACCACCAGAACTCGTGGAAGACCCAGCACGTCAACGCCATCGACAACTTCCCCGGCTACGGCCGCGAGATCAGCAACGAGGTGTCGATGGCAGCGCTCCACGTGATGCTCGACACGCCCGAGCGGCAGGAGCTCGCACGGCGTCTGATCCAGCTCGGCATCGACACCTACGGCGTGCTCAAGGCCGGCGGCTTCTGGCCCGCCGACGGGGGGCACGCCAGTGGCCGCAAGTGGCCGGTGCTGCTCGCCGGCATCCTCCTCGGCGATCCTGCGATGACCGCCGCGGGCAAGGACTACAAGGACAAGAGCTTCGGCGAGGACTGCCAGACCTACTACGACAGCAGCGGTGTGCCTCGCTGGGGAATCCGCCACTGCTACAAGCCGGACAGCGACAACGAGAGCAGCGGCTACCGCACCTGCTGCACCTCCCATACCTGGGTCGGCACGATGCTGGCGGCGCTGATGCTCAACGCCAAGTCAGTCTGGGATCACGATCCGTACTTCGACTACGTCGACCGCTGGATCAAGGAGGGCGGAGACTACGGCGGCACCGACAAGGGCAAGTTCATCTCGCAGATGTGGCAAGCCCACCGCAACAACCTGCCGTGAGGCCGCGAGGCAGCTCTGGCTTGGCGGCGGCCGAGGGCCTATTGGCGGCAGCGCAAACCGGTTGACCCCGGAGGCCTTTCCGCGCACCCTCCCGAGGCCCAAATCAGCGAGCGAGAGCAGCCGATGTCCACCCACCGGATCCTTGCAGTGTTGCTGGCGTGCAGTGTCGTGCTCCTGCGGCCCGCGGCGACCTGGCCCTGCACCAGCATCCTCGTCACCCCGGGTGCCTCGGCCGACGGCGCGACCATGATCACCTACGCCGCCGACGCCCACGTCCTGTACGGGGCGCTCGAGTACCGCCCGGCCAGGACCCATCCTCGCGGGGCGCGACGGAAGATCTTCGACTGGGACTCGAACAAGTACCTCGGATCGATCCCGCAGGCGCGGCGCACCTACCGCGTGGTCGGCCACCTCAACGAGCATCAGCTGGTGATTGGCGAGACGACCTTCACGGGCCGCAAGGAGCTCAAGGACCCGAAGGGCATCGTCGACTACGGCAGCCTGATCTTCATCGCCCTCGAGCGGGCGAAGACCGCCCGCCAGGCGATCACGGTCATGACCGACCTCGTGGCCAGGCACGGCTACGCGAGCAGCGGCGAGTCCTTTTCGATCGGCGATCCCAAGGAGGCCTGGATCCTCGAGATGATCGGCAAGGGGCCGGGCCGCAGGGGCGCGGTCTGGGTCGCCTGCCGCGTGCCCGACGGCTACGTCAGCGCCCACGCCAACCAGGCGCGCATCGGCAAGTTCCCGCTCGCCGACCCGAACCGCTGCGTCTACAGCAAGGACGTCATCTCCTTCGCGCGAGCCAAGGGCTACTTCACCGGAAAGGACAAGAGCTTCAGCTTCGCCGCGGCCTATCACCCCGCCACCTTCACCAAGCGTCGGATGTGCGAGGCCCGCGTCTGGAGCGTCTTCAGGCGCGTCGCGCCTTCGCTCAAGCTGAGCTCGGCCTTCGTCGAGGGCCACCCTCGCGCCAAGCCGCTGCCGATGTGGGTCAAGCCGGACAGGAGCCTCTCGGTGCGCGACACCGTCGGATTGATGCGCGATCACTTCGAGGGCACCGCGCTCGATCTGACGAAGGACATCGGCGCCGGGCCTTTCCGTCTGCCGTATCGCTGGCGCCCCCTGACCTGGAAGGTGGACGGCGTCAAGTACTTCAACGAGCGAGCGATCTCCACCCAGCAGACCGGGTTCTCGTTCGTCAGCCAGTCCCGAGCGTGGCTGCCCGGAGCCATCGGCGGGGTGTTGTGGTTCGGGGTCGACGACACCGCGAGCACGGTCTACGTGCCGATTCACGCCGGCATCACCCGGGTCCCCAAGCCGCTCGCCGTCGGCACGGCATCGTTCACGAAGTTCAGCTGGGACTCGGCGTTCTGGGTCTTCAACTTCGTCGCCCAGCTCGCCTACCTGCGCTATGCCGACGCGATCGAGGACATCAAGAAGGTGCAGGTGACGCTCGAAAACGGATTCGTTGCCCAGCAGTCCGAAGTGGAGCAGGCGGCGCTGAAGAGTCACCGGCGGTCACCGGCGGCTGCGCAGCG
>JAUVBO010000146.1 GCA_030591195.1 Pseudomonadota bacterium | reverse complement strand
GGCCCCTCCGGGCTGACGGCGACGATCGAGCTGGCCAAGCTCGGCTTCGACGTCATCCTCGTCGATGACAAGGACCGCCTCGGCGGCAAGCTGCTGCTTCAGACCCACAAGTTCTTCGGCTCGATCGAGGACTGCTACGCGGGCACCCGGGGCGTGGAGATCGCCGCCAAGCTCGAGGCCGAGGTCAGGGCCTTCGACAACGTCGAGATCTTCACCAGCTCCACCGCGGTCGGCGTCTACAAGGACCGCAAGGTGGGCCTGTTCGTCGACGGCACCCGCTACGTGCTGGTCGACTTCGAGGGAATGGTGATCTCCGGCGGCGCCCGGGAGAAGTCGCTGGTCTTCCCCGGCAACGACCTGCCGGGCGTGTACGGCGCCGGGGCGTTCCAGACCCTGGTCAATCGCGATCTGGTCCGCCCGGCCCAGCGGGTCTTCATCATCGGCAGCGGCAACGTCGGCCTGATCGCGGGCTACCACGCGCTGCAGGCCGGCATCGAGGTGGTGGGGATCGTCGACATCCTCGATCGGGTCGGCGGCTACCAGGTCCACGCCGACAAGATCCGCCGCATGGGGGTGCCGGTGCACCTCAGCCACACCGTGCTGTCGGCCGAGGGCGACGGCAGGCTCGAGCGGATCACCGTCGCCGAGGTCGATGGCGACTTCGCGCCGCTGCTCGAGACGGCCCGCAGCTACGCCGTCGACACGCTGCTGATCGCCGCCGGCCTCTCGCCGGTGGACGAGTACTTCGACGTCGCGGACCGCTTCGGCTTCAAGGTCGTCAAGGCGGGCGACGCCGACGAGATCGCCGAGGCCTCCTCGGCGATGTTCGGCGGCCGCCTGGCCGGGATCGAGATCGCCCGGCTGCTCGGCCGCGAGATCGAGGTCGACCAGACCTGGCAGCAGCAGGCCGAGATCCTCAAGAGCCGGCCGGGCGAGATTCACCCCCGCCGGGAGGTGACGCTGACCGACCAGCTCCAGCCGATCTTCCACTGTACCGAGGAGATCCCCTGCAACCCGTGCACCTCGGTCTGCAAGGTCCAGGCGGTCGCGCTCGAGGCGCGCCGGGGCAACCTGATGGACATCCCTTACCTCGCTGGCGAGTGCAACGGCTGCACCTCCTGCCTGGCGATCTGCCCCGGCCTCGCGATCACCCTCGCCAAGCAGCTCGACGACGAGCACGCCGAGGTGGTCCTGCCTCACGAGTTCGTGCCGGCCTTCGGCGTCGGGGACCGGATCACGCTGATGTCCCAGGAGGGCGAGTACCTCGAGGACGCGATGGTGCTCAAGATCAACCGCTTCAAGAAGCACAAGACCTACCTGGTGCGGGTGGTGGCCTCGCTGGAGAACGCGACGCGCATCGCCGGGATCCGGGTGCAGGGGCCGGCGGTCAGCGAGCCCCTCGCCGAGGCGTCACTGGGACTCGCACCCGAGGAGGGAATCGTCTGTCGCTGCGAGCGGATCACCCTCGGAGAGATCGTCGATTACATCAAGACCCACGCGATCCGCGACGCGAACCAGCTGAAGCAGATGCGCGTCGGCATGGGGTCCTGCGCCGGCAAGACCTGCCCCCAGCTGCTGCCGCTGGTCTTCCGCAAGGCGGGGGTCGACTGGAGTGAGGTCACCCCGGGCACTGTCCGGCCGCTGAGCGTCGAGGTGCCGATGTCCGCGCTGCTCAACGAGGAGGAGTGAAGGTGATGCGAAGCTACGACGCCGCGATCATCGGCGCGGGAAGCGTCGGTCTCCCCCTCAGCTACGAGCTCGCCCGCCGAGGGCTGAAGGTGGTGGTGCTCGACAAGCAGCCGTCGATGGGACGAGGGCAGAACCGGGCCGCCATCGGCGGCATCCGCGCGACCCACTCGGACCCGGCGAAGATCGCCATCTGCCAGCTCTCGCTGGCGCTGGTCCAGCAGCTCGAGCGAGATCACGGCTTCGACGTCGACTGGTTCGCCGGCGGCTACCTCTTCCCGGCCTACGACGAGAAGCGAGCGGCAACGCTGCGTCAGCTGCTCGCGGTGCAGCAGGGCTACAAGCTGGACATCGACTGGATCGACGCCGATCGGGTGCGCGAGCTGGTCCCCGGAATCAGCCCCGACGGCCTGCGTGGCGGCACCTTCTCGCCCGGCGACGGCTCGGCCTCGCCACTGAAGGTCGCCCTCGCCTACTACGCGCTCGCCAAGCAAAATGGGGCGGACTTCCGCTTCGACGAGGAGGTGCGGCAGCTCGAGGTCGACGGCGGGCGCTTGACCCGCGTCGTCACCAGCCGCGACAGCTACGCTGCCGGGTCGGTGATCGACGCCTCGGGCGCGAGCGCGCGGCAGCTGGGCCGGATGCTCGGCATCGACGTGCCGGTCTACCCCGACTCCCACGAGGCAGGGATCACCGAGCCTGTCCAGCGCTTCTTCCAGCCGATGGTGGTCGACATTCGCCCCGACGAGCAGTCGGCGAACTACTACTTCTACCAGAACAAAGAGGGCCAGGTGGTCTTCTGCATCACGCCCCAGCCGAAGGTCGAGGGTGTCGACTGCGACTGCACGTCGACCTTCCTGCCGCTGGTGACCCGCCGGATGGTCTCGCTCTATCCGCGGCTGCGCCACCTCAAGGTGCGGCGCACCTGGCGCGGGCTCTATCCGATGACTCCCGACGGCTTCCCGATCGTCTCGCGGGTCGAGGGGATCGACAACTTGATCCTCGCCGTCGGCATGTGCGGACAAGGGTTCATGCTCGGTCCGGGCCTTGGCCAGATCCTCGCCGAGGTGCTGGTCGATCAGCGGGCCGAGGCCCACCAGCCGGTCTTCGACCAGCTCTCGCTCTACCGCGAGTTCAGCGGCCAGGAAACACTCAAGTAGCAGAGGGGCCGCATGTCAGCCGTCGAACAGCGCTACCTGGCTCGAGACATGGATCGTCCGGTGCTGCTCGAGGCTCCGGGCGGCCAGGCCGCGGTCTACACCCACCGCCACCCCACGGCGGGCCGAGCGAACCAGGACTGCGCGGCGGTCTACTGCTCGGACGAGGGACACTGGGCAGCGCTCGTCGCCGACGGCGTGGGCGGCGGCCGGGGCGGTGGCCAGGCCTCGGCGCTGGCGATCGAGGCGGTCACGAGCAACATCCGAGACGCGAAGCCCGGAGGCTTCCGGCCAGCGCTGCTCGACGGCCTCGAGGCGGCCAACGAGCAGGTGCTGGCGATGCGACTCGGCGCCGGCGCCACCTTCGCCGGGGCGACCATCGTCGACGGTGCCCTGCGGAGCTACCACGTCGGCGACTGCATGATCCTGGTCGTCGGCCAGCGCGGGCGGGTCAAGCTGCACACCGTGGCCCACTCCCCCGTCGGCTACGGCTTCGCCTCAGGGTACCTCGACGAGTCAGAGGCGATGTTCGCCCCCTACCGCCACCTGATCCTCAACATGCTCGGCTCGCCGGAGCTGCGGATCGAGGTCGGCGTGCCCCAGCCTCTCGCCGCGCGGGACACGGTGCTGGTCGCCAGCGATGGTCTGTTCGACAACCTCTTCGTCTACGAGATCATCGACCTGATCCGCAAGGGCCCGCTCGACCTTGCCGCCGCTGCCCTCGCCGAGGCCTGCCGGCGACGGATGGTCGGGGAGGACTCCGAGGACGAGGAGAGCGCCCTGCCGAGCAAGCCCGACGACCTGGCCTTCGTGCTCTTCCGCCGCCGCTAGTCGAGGACGACCCCACGGCTCGGCGGCACCACCCCCCCCACCCCACCGGCTGGGCGCGATGCGGAGACCTCGCGCTCGAGATCGGCTACGTGGGTCAAGCGACGGAAACCGCTGGCCGCAGCCGTCCGGTGTGGCTATCTTCCTGCGGATGAAGCTCGATATCGGCGTGGTGATGGACCCGATCGGGTCGATCGTGCCCAGCAAGGACAGCACCCTCGCCCTGCTGCTCGCGGCCCAGCAGCGGCAGTGGCGCATCCACTACATCGAGCAGGGTGATCTCTGGCTGCGCGACGGCCGCACCTGGGCCGCGAGTCGCCGGCTGAGCGTCGCCGACGACCTCGAGCGCTGGTGCGAGCTCGGCGAGCCGACGACCGCGCCGCTCGACGAGCTCGACGTGGTCCTGATGCGCAAGGACCCACCATTCAACATCGAGTACATCTACACCACCTACCTGCTCGAGCTCGCCGAGTCCCGGGGAACCCTGGTGCTCAACCGGCCCCAGAGCCTGCGTGACGCCAACGAGAAGATGTTCGCCGCCTGGTTCCCCGGGTGCACGCCGCCGACGCTGGTCACCCGGCGCCACGAGCGGCTGCGGGCCTTCCTCGCCGAGCACCGGGAGGTGGTGATCAAACCCCTCGACGGGATGGGCGGCCAGGCGATCTTCCGGGTCAGCGAGGGAGACGCCAACACCACGGTGATCCTCGAGACGATGACCGCCGGAGAGCAGCAGCTGGTGATGGCCCAGCGCTTCATCCCGGAGATCACCGCCGGGGACAAGCGAATCATCCTCGTCGATGGCGAGCCCGTGCCCCACGCGCTGGCCCGGGTCCCGGCCGAGGGCGATTTCCGCGGAAACCTCGCCGCCGGCGCAGTCGGGCGTGGCGTCGAGCTCTCCGAGCGGGACCGATGGATCTGCCAGCAGATCGGACCCACCCTACGTGACAAGGGGCTGGTCTTCGTCGGGCTCGACGTGATCGGCGACTACCTCACCGAGGTCAACGTCACCAGCCCCACCGGCATCCGCGAGCTCGACCGCCTGTTCGAGCTCAACATCAGCAGTCTGGTCCTCGATGCCATCGAACGGCGCTTGCCCCGACGCTGACTCATCCCCTGGACCTCCAGCCCGGTCCTCCCCGCAAAACTCGCCCCGCCCAGGCGCTTCGGGTAGGATCGCTCGTGGTGTGATCTGTTAGGATCGCAGCAACACTCGTAACTGCACCGATTTTTCGTGCCCAGCCAAGGAGCTCGATAGGCATGCCTGTCTTCGTGTGGGAGGGGCGGACCCGCACCGGCGAGGAAACCTCCGGCGTCATGGAGGCCGACAACGACGCGGGGGTGGTGGCCGCGCTGCGCGCGCAGCAGATCACGGTCAGCAAAATCAAAAAGCGGATGCGCGACTTCCAGATCAAGATCGGCACGGGGGTCAAGACGAAGGATGTCGTGATTTTCTGTCGCCAGCTGGCGACGATGATCGACGCCGGCCTCCCCCTGGTCCAGTGTCTGGAGATCCTTGGCAACCAGGCCGAGAACAAGAACTTCGGCAAGATCATCCATGACGTCCGCGGCCGGGTCGAGGGTGGCGCCACCTTCTCCGACGCCCTGCGAGGCCACCCCAAGATCTTCGACGACCTCTTCGTCAACCTCGTCGCAGCCGGCGAGGTCGGCGGTATCCTCGACACGATCCTCAATCGCCTGACGCTCTACATGGAAAAGGCGATGAAGCTCAAGGCGAACGTCAAGGGCGCGATGGTCTATCCGATAGCCATTGCCGGGATCTCGATGATCGTCGTCGTCATCCTGCTCTGGAAGGTCATCCCGGTCTTCGAGAAGATGTTCCTGGACATGGGCGCCGGCTCGCTCCCCGCCCTGACCGAGATGGCGATCGGCATCAGCCGAGGTTTTGTCTCCAACATGCCGCTGATCATGATCATCGGCACCTTGATCGTGGTCGGCTGGACGATCACCATGCGAACGTACCAGGGGAAACGATTCATCCACGCGGTGCTGCTGAAGATGCCGATCATCGGCCCGGTGTGGCGCAAGGTGGTCGTCGCGCGCTTCACCCGGACCTTCGGCACCCTGCTCTCCTCCGGCGTCCCGATCCTCGACGCGATGGACATCGTCGCCAGCACGGCGGGCAACTTGGTGGTCAAGGAAGCGATCCTCGAGGTCAAGGATCGCGTGTCCGAGGGCAAGGATCTCGCGACGCCGTTGATGGAGACCAAGGTCTTCCCGCCGATGGTGGTGCAGATGATCGGCGTTGGTGAGCAGACCGGTGCGATGGACCAGATGCTGCAGAAGATCGCCGACTTCTACGAGGAGGAAGTGGACGTGGCCGTGGCCGCGCTGACCAGCTTGCTCGAGCCGTTGATGATGGTCGTGCTCGGCGGCATCGTCGGCTTCATCCTCATCGCCATGTACTTGCCGATCTTCGAGCTCGCCGGCTCGATCAAGGCCGAATAGCTCCCAGGCGAGCACCAGCGCACAGGCCCCAGGCTGGCCGAGCAGCGGCCCAGTCCCCCTCCGCATGACGACCCAAGAGCAGGAGCAAGCGCCACAGACGCCCCCGATCCGCGACCCGCGGGTCACCGCGGCGCTCTCGACCCTCAAGCCGCGCCGCGCGGCACTCACCCGCCGGCTAACCTACATCATGCTCGTCCGGGTGCTGCTCTACACCCTGCTGCTCGGCGGCACGGTGGCGCTGCACTTCGCCTGGGATCGCCCGGCCGCGCTCGGCGGACCCTACATCTCGGTGCTGTTCGTCTTCATCGCGCTGGTCTACGTGATGAACATTCTCTTCGCCCTCACCCTGCGCTTCTTCCGCCGGGTCGAGCACATGGCGACGCTGCAGATCATCGTCGACCTGCTGACCAGCGCGGCGCTGATTCACTTCACCGGCGGCACCAACAGCGCCTTCATCCTCTTCTTCTTGCTGAGCCCGATCGCCGCGCCGATCGTCCTCGGGCGACGGACGGCGGTGATCGCCGCCACAGCCGGAATCCTGACCCTGGCAGTGGTGTTGATCCTCGGCTACACCGGCACCCTGCCCGCCCTTCCCGGGCAGACCAACCT
>JAUVBO010000758.1 GCA_030591195.1 Pseudomonadota bacterium | reverse complement strand
GATAGAGCGCCAAGCGGCCGCCGGCAAAGAGCCGCCGAGTGAGGTGCCAGCGGAGCTCGGCCCCGACGTGGATCGCCGGGCCGACCACCGAGTCGGTCCAGGTCGGCACCAGGGTGCCGACCAGGGTGTAGAATGCGCCGAGGCCGCCGCCGGCCACCAGCTCGAGCCGTCGCCAGCTCCTGGCGTAGGACAGCGAGAGCTCGAGCGAGCCGGCGAGGCTTCGCTCGACGAACAGCGTCAGGGCGGCGCCGAAGCGCAGCCGACCCTCGCGCCAGGCCAGCTCGACCCGCCCGCCAAACGGGCTCAGCGCCGGGTCGAAGCCGGGTTGCTCGTCGCCGATCATCCGCCGGTGGATGTCGAGGAAGGTGCTGTACTCGAGGGCGAGGCCGAGCTCGTAGCGCGGGGAGCCCGGATCCGTCGGCGTGTCGGCCGTCCCGCCACCCGTCGCCGCGGCGCCGATCAGCAGCAGCAGCGCGGGGGTCACGGCGCCACCCCGGGCGGTACGCAGAGATCGTTGGCGATGCGGGCCTCGGGCAGCTGAGCCAGCGGCACGCAGCGGCACGCGCCGGGGCAGCCGTCGCCGCGCGTGGCGTCGCAGATCCGCACGCTGACGGCGAAGGCCGCCTGGCGCATCGCGTGCTCCATCCCGCCGAAGTCGAGCCCCAGCTCGCGCTCGAGCAGGCTCCCGGCCGCCCGCGTCGTGCCGTAGCCGGCGGGCAGGTAATAGCGCGCGACGTAGCGCTCGAGGCCGACCCGGTCGATGGCGACCTCGGTGAACAGCGCGGCCACCGAGTAGGCGTCGATCTGCTCGATCCGCTCGAGCCAGCGGGCGTTGGCGAACAGGTTCTCGAGCGACCAGCCGTCGTCGCACATCATCATGTTGAAGAACGCTGCCGGACCCCGAGGCTCGCCGAAGCTGCCGGTCGGCTCGACGTAGGTGTTCTCGAGGTACTCGGCGAGGCCCTCGGTGAGGGCGGTGCGATGGCTGCTACCGAAGCGGGCGCAGATCGCCAGGTGGGCCAGCTCGTGGGCAGCGGTGCGGCGCAGGCGATCGCGCCAGCCGTCCCAGACCAGGTCGAAGGTCCCCTCGACGCAGGAGGCGACGCCGGAGTAGCCGATCACCCCGTCGTCGAAGGCGCCGGGATCGTGGAGGTAGATCGCCACCTTGCTTGGCCCTCGGGGCGCCGGACCGAGTCGCGCGGTGAGGTGGTCGCTGACCCGCCGCAGAAAGGCGAGCTCCTCCTCGACCTCGACCGCCCCGATCAGTCCCGGTGGCGCGTGGAAGGAGAAGACCCCGTCGCTGGCCACGAGCACCATTGACTCGCGGAGCTCCTCGAAGTCTAAGTCCACCTCGTCGACGAGGAACGAGCCGAGGCACCCCGAACCGGCGAGCACGCCGAGCAGCGCCCCCGCCAGGGTCAGGCCGGTGAGTCTGGAGGCGTCACCCACGCGGGCAACGATTGCTGATCAGCGTCCGGGCCACAAGCACAAACCGTTGCGGCAGGGGGCACGCGGGGGTGAAGATGGGGACTTGCACCCACCGAGGGCGAGGGAATGAAGACCGCGTTGATCGGCGCAGGCAAGGGCTGCCGGGCGGTGCTCGAGATGGCCGAGGGTGGCCAGCTGGGCACCCTCGATCTGGAGATCCTGGTGGTGGTCGATATCGACCGCGACGCGCCGGGGATGCGCCTCGCGCGGGAGCGGGGCTGGCCGACCTTGAGCAGCATCGAGCAGGCGCTGCAGCTTGAGGAGCTCGAGCTGGTGATCGAGCTCACCGGCCTCGAGCAGGTGATCGAGCAGATCTTTGCCAGCCTCCCGCCCCACCGACAGATCCGGGTGATGGACCACGTGATGGCACGGGTCTTCTGGGACCTCGAGAAGGTCTCGCTGAGCCTGCGCGACCAGCTGCGCGAGAAGACCGCGCTCGAGGAGCGGCTCGCGGCCGATCGCGCTGAGCTGCGCGAGATCCTCAACACGATCCCCGACGTGGTGATGGTCGTCGACCAGCAGATGCGCATCCTGCGGGTCAACCGGCGCTTCGAGGAGCTGACCGGCCGCAGCGCCGAGGACGTCGAGGGCCAGCCCTACGGTGAGCTCTTCGGCGACGGCGCGCTCTGCCGCGGCTGTGTCGACTTTCGGCGCTCCTTTGACGCCGTGGCCGACTCTCGCGCGCCGGTGATGCTGATCCAGTACGACGAGCCGGCGCCGGCCGACAGCAGCTACTTCCAGGTCAGCGCCCATCCAGTGCTCGGCGACCGCGGCGAGATCGTCCGGGTGGTCCAGACCGCCCAGGAGATCACCCAGCAAGTGATGCTCAAGCGCGAGACCGAGGAGGGCGCGCGGCGGTTCCACCAGATCGTCGACACGGTCGACGCGGTGATCACGATCAAGGACCTCGACGGCCGCTACCAGCTGGTCAATCCAGCAGCCGAGAAGCTCTACGGCCTCGACCAGGCGGCGATGGTCGGGCGCCTGCCCGCCGAGGTCCACGCCCCCGAGGTGGCCGCCGCGGTGGGGTCGGCCTTTCATCAGGCGCTCGACAGCGGCGGCTACCACGTGGCCGAGCAGATCCTGCCGCTGGCCAGCGGCACCCGGGTGCTGATCTCCGAGCGGCTCCCGCTGACCGACTACAAGGGGGACCTGACCGGCGTCTGCTGCATCGCCCGGGACGAGACCCGCTCGCGGCGGCTGCAGCAGGAGCTGGTCCAGGCCGAGCGGCTGGGCGCTATCGGCGGGCTGGCCGCCGGGGTGGCGCATGAGCTGAACAACCCGCTGACCGGGATCCTGACCTTCGCCGAGGACCTGCTCGCGGAGGCCTCGGCCGACGACCCCCTGCGCGAGGACTACGAGCTGATCCTCAACGAGGCGATGCGCTGCCGGCGGATTGTCCGTGACCTGCTCGACTTCTCCCGCCAGAAGGCGCCGGAGCGCCACCGGAGCCAGGTCGCCCCGGTGGTCCAGCGCGCGCTGCCCCTGGTCAAGCGCCAGGCGCCGTTCCTCAACGTGAAGTTCGAGGTCCAGCTCGGAGACCAGCTGCCGGAGGTGCGGATCGACGCGGCCCAGATCCAGCAGGCGGTCCTCAACCTGGTGATCAACGCGCGCGACGCGATGGACGGCAGCGGGACGATCACCGTCAGCAGCGAGGCGAGCGCCGACCAGCGCTGGGTCGTGGTGTCGGTCAGCGACACTGGCTGCGGCATCCCGGAGGAGCTGAAGAAGCAGATCTTCGAGCCGTTCTTCACCACCAAGG
>JAUVBO010000753.1 GCA_030591195.1 Pseudomonadota bacterium | reverse complement strand
GCTGTCGCTGACGGTGATCTACTTCCTCCGCGAACCGCTGAGCCAGGCCTTCAACGCGCCCGGCGCGGCGATCTTCGTCTTCGGGCTGTGCATCTCCGACATGCTGAACAAGACCAGCATGGCGCCCGAGCAGATCCTCCCGAAGAGCCTGCGCTACGGCGCGATCGAAGGCACGCGCGCGGTCACCGATATCGCCTACGCCGGCAGCGCGGTCGGCCTGGCAGTGCTCGGCTTCGGTGGCTTCGCCATCGTCTACGCCAACATCGGCCAGTGGGCGATCTTCCTCGTCGCGCTGGTCGGCTTCGCCGGCCTCAGGCGCTGGGCCCGACCATATCCGCTGCGCTGGCAGATGGCGCGCAAGATCTGGGGTTTCGGCCTGCCGATCTCCATCGGATCGGTGGCCGACATGGCCGCGTGCGACTGGGACAACCTGCTGATCGCCCGCTTCTTTGGCGAGGCCACCGTCGGCCGCTACAGCCTGGCCAAGAACCTCGCCGAGATCCCGGCAGTCCACGTCGGCGAGCAGATCGGACAGGTGCTGCTGCCCTCCTTCGCCCAGATGGATGACGAGCAGCGGCGAGAGGCGCTGCTGCCGGCTCACGCGCTGCTGGCGCTGGTGGTCACCCCGCTGGCGATGGGGCTCGGCCTGGTCGCGCCCACCGTCACCTCGGTGGTCTTCGACGAGAGCTGGCAGGGGATCGAGTGGATGCTGGCGATCCTCTCGGGGCTCTCGATCTTCCGGCCGGTGGGGCGGGTGGCCCACGCCTACTTGCTGGCGATCGATCGTCCGAAGACTGCGATGTCGCTCGACATCTGCAAGGCGATCTTGATGCTCGGCTGCGTCGCCGCCCTGTCGACCCTCGGCGTGCTCTGGGCCTGCGCCGGCGTCGGCGTGGCCTTCTTGCTGCACGCGCTGGGCAACATGGTCGTGCTCTGGCGCGTCGATCAGGTAAGCCTCAGCGCCCTGCTGATCGGCACGGTCCAGCCGATCCTCGCCGGTCTGCCGATGATCGCCGCGGTGCTCGGCGTGCGCGCCGGGTTGCGCAGCGTCGGCCTCGCCGACGGCATCATCGCGCTGGGGGTCGAGATCACCGCTGGTGGCTTGGCCTACATCCTCGCCGGCTTGATCTTCGCGCCGACCACCTCGCGCCGCTTCATCCGCCTGGTCAAGGTGGTGCTGCTCGGCATCGACGAGGACGAGGACGAGGACGAGGACGACGGCGACGGCGACGCCGACGAGGACGAGCACCACGGGAGTAACCGCACCTAGCTCTCTGCGTAGTTCACCCGCGACGCCGCCGCGGACGGCGGGACGGAGGAGGGACCGATGCCCTGGGAAGAGCGACCGATCGAGTTCACCTTCAACCTCGGCTTCGTCAACCTCGGCACGGCCTGGGTCGACGGGCTGCTCCAGACCGGCCACTTCAGTCGCTTCGACGAGCAGCTGCGGCGTCAGCCGCCAGCGGAGCTCTCCGCCTCCGGTCGCCGGGTGGCCCACATCCCCTCGTGTCCGGTGGACGAGGGCGAGCCGCTGGTCTCGCTGGTCGCGGGGCACCTGCGCTACATCGCCTGTCGCTACCCGCACTACTACGTCAGCAAGGGCAACGACTCGTTCGAGGTCTATCTCGGCCGGCGGCTGAGCAAGCGGACCCGCAAGAGCCTGCGCCAGTCGACCCGACGGCTGGCCAAGGCCACCAACAGCGGCGAGCTCGAGTGGCGCGTGTTCTCCGCCCTCGAGGAGGTCGATCGCGCCCACGCCGACGCCAGCGCGGTGGCCTGCCGGACCTACCAGGAGCGGTGGCTCAAGGAGTCGCTGCCGTCGAGGGAGCAGGCCCGCGCCCTCGCCGAGCGGGACACCCTCCGGGTCTACCTGCTCTACTTCGACGGCCGCCCGATCAGCTACCTCTGGTGCCGCCGGATCGACGACGTCGAGCTGCAGGAGCTCGCCGGCTACGACCAGCAGTACGCCAAGTACGCGCCCGGGGCGGTGCTCGACTTCCTCGTGCTCGAGCACCTGTTTGCTGACGAGAAGATCAGGGTCATCGATCTGACAGAGGGCGAGGGCGAGCACAAGCGCAAGTTCGCCACCGACAACCAGCTCTGTGGTGAGGTCTATTACCTGCGCCCGACCCCGGCGAACCTGGCGCTGCTCGGCGCCCACCTGAGCTTCACCCAGGCCTACGAGCGCGCGCGCAAGCAGCTCGCCGACTCGGCGATCAGGCGGCTGATCCGCAAGCTCCTGCAGCAACAGGCAGCAGGCTGATTGATGCCGCGCCCGACCCGACCGCTGCGCCACTGGTGCGCTCTGCTGCTGATGACCGCCGCCTGGTGGCCACGAACCTCCCGGGCCGAGCTGGCGGCGATCTGGGCCCTCGACGACGGCACCAAGGTCAAGGCCAACTCTCTCGAGCATCCCCTGCGCCGCGGCAACGGGATCTTCGATCCCAAGGCCCGGCAGGTCCGGCTCTTTGGCGCCCGCAACGAGACCGTTGCTTTTCAGCTGATCCTCGTCGGCGGCGACCGGCCGACCGCGGGGGTTGGCGTGCGCCTGGCGTCGATCGGTCCGATCCGCAACGCGGCCGACGCCAAGTTCGATGACCCCGACCGCTACTTCGTCGGTCGGCGGATCGAGCTCTCGGCCCAGCACTACCTCGAGGTGGTCGACGCCTCGCGGTCGATCCCCTGGCAGCCCTGGACCCCCGCGGCCCCCAAGGGCCTGATCGGTCCGGTGCCCGACGCGCTGATCCCGCTGCGACCCGGCGGCCGCGTCGAGGTGCCGTCCCAGCGCAACCAGGGCATCTGGGTCGACGTCTACATCCCCAGGGGGACCGCCCCGGGCATCCACCGCGGCCAGCTGGTGGTCGACGTCGCCGGTAAGCCCTGCGGGCTCGCCTCCGGCTGCGAGCTCGCGGTCGAGCTCGAGGTGCTGAAGCTGACCCTGCCGGACGAGGCGTCGACCAAGACGATGCTCTACTTCTCGGGCGGCGAGGACGACTGGGCCAACGGCATGCCCTCGCGCTACTTCGCCGATCCCTACCAGGTCGAGGACGCGACCCTCCAGGCGTTGCTCGACCGGCACTACAAGCTGCTGCGCCGTCACCGGATCACCGGCTTCGTCGGGCACGACGAAAAACCCACCGAGGCCCTCGCCCGGCGGCTCGACGGCCGGGCGTTCACCCGGGAGGCGGGCTACGAGGGCCCCGGCGAGGGTCTGGGGCAGGACCTCTACTCGATCCACACCTACGGCGGTGAGCTGACGCCGGAGC
>JAUVBO010000939.1 GCA_030591195.1 Pseudomonadota bacterium | reverse complement strand
GCTGACAGGCTCGAGACCCCATCCGCGAGTTCATGCTGTTGAATCGAACGCTGTCCATAGTTCCCCCCACCCGCTGGCTCCTGACCCTGATCCTTGGGGCTTCGTTCTTGATCGGAGCGCCCACGCCCATCGAGGCCGCCCGGAGCAGGCGCTCGCTCGCGAAGAAAAAGGTCGCGAAGAAAAAGGCCCACCGGGCCAAGCGAGCTCGGATCTACCGCTGTCGCCGCGGCGACACCCTGCGCCGGGTCGCCCATCGGTTCCGTGTGCCAGTTCGATCGCTACGGCGGCTCAACCCGCGCCTGCGGCGGCTACGCTCGACCCGCCGGCTCCGGCCGGGCCGGCGCCTGCGCTTGCCCCGGCAGCGCCCCTCGCGCTATCGCTTTGTCCAGATGACAGACGGCCCGGGTTACAAGGTGCTGCGCCCCGAGCGGGCCTGGGGCACCCTGGTCGCCGTGACCCGGCTCCAAGACACCTTCGCGGCCTACGCCCGGCGCTTCCCCGAGGCCCAGCCACTGGTGATCCACGACCTGAGCAGGCGCCGCGGCGGCCGGATGCGCCCGCACCGCTCCCACCGCACCGGGCGCGACGTGGACATCCGCGTGCCGCTCAACTACCGCACCACCCGGTACGTCAGGGCCACCGCGCGAACCATCGACATCGCCCGCACCTGGTATGTACTCCGCACCATGCTCGACACCAACGACGTCGAGTACATCTTCCTCGACAGGCGCCTGCAGGTGCCGCTGTATCGATACGCGCGCGAGCAGGGCGCCACCGAGGACGAGCTCGCGCGCTATTTCCAGTACCCGGCGAGGGTCGACGTCAAGCGCTGCAAGCGCGGAACGAAGCGGGCGACCAAGGGCAAGGCCAAGGGCCCCTGTCGGCCACGGCGCCAGCGGGGTGCGATCATCCGCCACGAACGGGGCCACGCGGACCACTTCCACATCCGCTTCCACCGCACCAGACGCCCCGCCCTCCCCCTCAGCTAGCCTCGACCCTAGGACTCATCCGAGCTGACCGGGCCGACTGATGACAGCGGGCGGGTCGATGGTGCTGCCGCGACGGCGAAGGGCGGCAGCGGCGGGGTAAAGCTGGCGGCTGGCGATCCGCTCGGCCACGCCTCCCGAGACCATCCCCTCGAGCCGGCGACGCACCACGAGCGGGCCGTCGCCCCGGCGCCAGGCGCGGCCGACGGTCGAGCGGACCAAGGTTGACGACAGCCGCCCCACCTCGGGCGGCAGGCCGATCGCCGTGGCCGGCGCCTCGTGCATCACGCTGGTGCGGGCGAAGACCACCAGCCGACGCCGGAGCAACGCGAGTCGTCGCTGCTCGCGGTCGCCCCAGGGCAGGCCAAGCCGGGCGAAGTAGCGCGCCGAGCGAGCGAGCTTGCGCTGGGTGTCGGCGCCGATGCCACAGAAGACCTGGGCGCCGGGGAAGCGGCCGGCGACCCGGTCGATCAGCCGGATCAAGAGCACCTCTGCCGTCTGGCCGATCAGCACCCGCCCGCGATTCCGTCGCTGGGCGGCGAGGCCGATGACGCTGCGACCGAGCAACCGCTGTCGCTCGGCGAGCGAGGCGTTGACCCCGGCGATGACCCGCTTGTCGAAGTGGAGCCTGGGCAGCAGCACCACCAGCAGCTCGAACCGGCGCAGCAGCTGGCGGAAGATCCACTCGTGGCCGAGGTGGGGCGGGTCAAACGATCCGAGCACGACGCAGACAGAGCGCGGCTTCGGCTCCTCCAGCGATACCTCGTCGGTGAAGAGCTCCAGCGGACGGACCGGCTCAGGCCGCACGGGTCATCCCCTCGACGAGGGTGTAGCTCTCACCGATGGAGCCGTCGGCGAAGAGGTTGAGGCAGCGCAGCTCCGCGCGAGCGAAGTCCCAGGCGGTGACCTCCACGCCGTCGATGCTGTAGACCGGGTTGCCAGCGAAGCGCCGCGCCGGCCGCTCGCGGGCCAGCCAGGGCAACCGCTCGGCCAGGGTGGGCTGTGGCGCGTCGCCGGGTGCGGTGACCGGTCGGCGCAGCACCAGCCGCCGGATGCCGAGCCCGGCGACGCGACCGATGATCGTCCGGACCTCGGCGGCGTTGGCCCCGGTCACCAGCACCGAGACCTTCAGCGGCAGCGAAGACGTCGCAGCCAGTCTCTCGAGGTCGACCACCCGGTCGCTGCCGGTCATCGCTCGAGCGGTCGCCGGCTCGAACGAGGCCAGCGAGACCGAGGCCCGGTCGTAGCGCTCGACGAGCTCGCGCCGGCGCCAGGCCAGCAGGCCGTTGGTGTGCATCGACAAGCGCACGGTGGGCAGCCGGGCCCGCAGCAGGTCGAGCAGCCGATGGTGCAGGTCGGGCCGATAGAGCAGCGGGTCGGTGTTGGTGCCGGTCAGCGACAGCTCGCGGATCCCGGCCCGGCGCAGCGCGGCGACGAAGCGATCGATCCCCGCCAGCGGCCAGCGCTCGAGGTTCGACGGCAGGCGCGACCCGACCAGCCGACCGACGCAGTGGGGACAGCGCAGGTTGCACGGCCCGGAGAAGAGAATGTTGGCGAAGCGGTAGCCGCGGCGGTGCGGGCGTGGCCTTGCGGTGCTCATTGCTGCGGCCCTCCTGCCGGCGGCACAGCCGCCCTCCAGCTGCAGCAGGTGGCGCTTGACCCGCGGCGAGTAGCACAGCGCGATCACGCCGTTGATCCAGCGGGCGCCCTTGGCCGTCAGCCGCAGCAGGTCGCCCTGCCTGGACAGCAGGCCGCGGTG
>JAUVBO010000629.1 GCA_030591195.1 Pseudomonadota bacterium | reverse complement strand
CTGATCGAGAGCGTGCTGTTCGGCCACGCCAAGGGTGCCTTCACAGGCGCCGTCGGGGACAGGATCGGCCCCTTCGAGGAGGCGGACGAGGGCACGGTCTTCCTCGACGAGATCGGCGAGCTGCCGCTCGACCTGCAGCCGAAGCTGCTCCGCGCGCTCGAGACACGCGCGGTGAGGCGGGTGGGCGAGAGCCAGCCCCGTCCGTTCAACGCACGCCTGTTGGCGGCGACCAACCGCAGCCTGGCCCAGGAGGTGAAAGCGGGGCGCTTTCGGCAGGATCTCTACTTTCGCCTCTCGGTGATCCAGGTCCGGCTTCCGCCCCTGCGGGAGCGCGCCGAGGAGATCCCACGGCTGGTGTCGCACTTCCTCGGCCAGCTTGGTCACGACGCCTCCGAGCGTCCCCCCGAGTCGATGATGCGGATGCTCTGCGGCCACAGCTGGCCGGGCAACGTTCGCGAGCTGCGAAACGTGGTCGAGCGCCTGGCGCTGCTCCCCGGAATGTCGGCGGACTTCTACCTCGGCGGTGACGGCACCGGGGAGGGAGCGTGCTCGGCAGCAGCCACCGACCTCGGCGCGCCCGGCGCCGCGGTGCCCGCCGGGCGCGATATCGAGCTGCCGTTTCACGAGGCGAAGCGTCGCTGCGTCGACCGCTTCGAGCGTGAGTACCTCGCCCGGCGGCTCACCGCCTGCGACGGCAACATCTCCGAGCTCGCCCGGTCGATCGGTCTGTCGCGGCAGTCGTGCCACCGCTTGCTCGGCCGCCACGAGCTGGTCTGAGACGCGGCGATGCTCGGTCGGCTGACGCGGCGGATCGACCGATGAGCGGTCAGCGCACGATCGGCGGCTACCGCCTCGGGCGCCGGATTGCCGTTGGCGGCATGGCCGAGCTCTTCGAGGCTCGCGCCCCTGGCACGGAGGGCGGCCGGTGGCCATTAGTGCTGAAGCTGATGCTGCCGAACGCCGCGGAAGAACCAGAGTTTGCCCGGATGTTCGCCGACGAGGGGCAACTCGCGGCCGGACTCGACCACGAGCACCTGGTCCGGGTGCTCGAGCACGGCGTGGAGGGCGAGCAACCGTTCATCGCGATGGAGCGCGTGGACGGGACGTCGCTGGCCCTGCTGGTTCGCAGGGGCGGCGCGCTGGCCGTGCCGCTGGCGCTCGGGGTAGCCGAGGCGCTGCTCGAGGCGCTCGCGTACATCCACTCAAGACGCGATGAGCAGGGACGGCCGCTGCACATCGTCCATCGCGACGTCACACCCGGCAACGTGCTGCTCTCGCGCCTTGGCGCGGTCAAGCTCGGCGACTTCGGCATCGCCCGTTCGCGGCTCCAGCGAACCCGGACCCGAACCGGGGTGATCAAGGGCACGGTGCAGTACATGGCGCCGGAGCAGGTGACCGACTCGGGCGTCGACCAGCGCACGGACATCTACGCCGTCGGCCTGGTGCTGTTCGAGATGCTCACCGGTCGCCGCCTGCTCGATGCCGAGCGGGAGGTGGACCTGATCCGGCTCGCCGAGTGTCCGCCCTGGGTCGCGCCGTCGTCGCTCAACCCGGCGGTCGATCCCGAGGTCGATCGTCTGCTCCGACCGGCCCTGGCCCAGTTCCCCGAGGAGCGCTATGGCGCCGCCCAGTCGTTCCTCAAGGCACTTCGTCGCACGCGCGCGGCGCGTGGTCTGGCGGCCTTCGACGCGGGCGAGCTCGGCGCGCTGGTCTGTCAGGCGGCCCCGCCCGTTGCCGCCAGCGTTCCGTCAGAGCCAGCCGCGCCCTCGGGGGGCAGCGGAGCAGCCGAGCCGCCGTCGGTCACCCCCGCGCCGAGCGGCGGCACGACCCGGACGGCAGGCCGGCGCTGGATCG
Source organism: Pseudomonadota bacterium (assembly GCA_030591195.1). The sequence goes on along the minus strand of JAUVBO010000629.1, from coordinate 1,851 downwards.
GCGGCGGTTTGCTGGTCGCCGCGTTCGCTGGCGGTCTGTTGCTGGCGCTCGGTCCGTCGCGTCAGCCGGCGCCGCCCCCGCGGCCAGCTGACGGCTCCGCAGCGCCGCCGGTGGGTCTTTCGCGGCGTCGCGCCGATATCTCCGTGGCGGCGGTGGGGCCGACCGACAGCGGCTCGACCGCAGCTGACGCGGGTTCGGCTGGGGCTGGCCACGTCGCCGCCCGCCCGCCGGATGCTGGTCGCCCCCGCCCGCGCCGCCGGCTGCGCCCCTCCCAACGCCGGACGTCCGTCCGCCGACCGCCAGACGCTGCGGTGAGAGATCCTTCCACCGACGGGGCGGCGCCGGCGGCGGCGGCGCGACGACCGATCGCGGCCTGCCGTGGACGGGTCGCGGCGGCCCGGGCCGAGCTCCAGGGGCGGGGGGTGCTCCCCGGCGACCTGCCCGGCGCCGTGCGGCAACGCCTGGCCGCAGCGGCGTCGCTCTGCTCCAAGGCGAGGCGCGAGGCATCCGCACCGCTCTCCGCTCTGGAGGCTGACCTGCGGAAGATCGTCGTCGATCGGGGCTTCATTCAGGTCAAGATTCGGCGTGTTGACCGGCGGCTCAGGCGCTCGCCGTCCAATCGGCCGGACCTGCCGCAGCTGCGCGAAAAGGCTGGCCTCGCGCTGCAGGCGTTCCTCGACGGTCAGTATCGCCGGGCCAACCAGCGGTTGAATCAGATCCTCTCGCTGATCGGGGAGGGCTGAGGAGCGAGCAGCGCCCCTCAGTCAGGGCGTGCAGAGGCCTTCGGGCCCGCAGCTCGGCCGGTCGGCCGGGCAAGCTCCGTGGCTGCCGAGGAGGCGGCAATCGGTCACGCAAGCGCTGAGGGCGGGGTCGCAGACGTAGCCGTCTGCCAGACAGCTGGCTGCGCAGCCGTCAAGAGCACAGGAACCGTCCCGGCAGACCATGCCCTCGGGACAACGCGTCCCGCCGAGGTGGCACACCACATTGGGACACGGAGGGCTCTGGCAGGCGTCGAGCGCCTCGACGGCGGTCTGGCTATACTCACCCAGGACGAAGGTGCTCGAGAACCCCTGGTTCTCCGGTTGCATCGGCACCTGGTCGAGCGAACGCCCGTCGCTGTCACGGGCCGCCGAGGTGACGATCACCCGGTAGCTCCCGCCTCCCAGAGCAGCGTCCAGGCGGTACTCGGCGGTGGTCGGCGACTCCTCGCCGGCGAGAAACTGGACCAGGATCTCGCTGGCCGGGACCTGGCGGTCTCCCCCGGTTGCGGATAGCTCGCGGAGCTCGATGGTGCCGGGTGCGCGGAGGCTCTCGGCGTCCATGCGCTTGGGGAAGACGACGAAGATGCTGCCGACGCTGCGGACCTGGGCCGCGTCGGCCGGGATCACCTGGGTCACCTGCGGCGGGCGGTAGCGCTGCTTGAGGTTGAACGGGACCTCCACCTCGCGCGGCGCGCCGGCCTCGAAGCGGAGCCCGCGCAGGCCGCCGGCGGCGACCACCTCGCCGGCCTCGAGGCCGACGCCCTCGAAGCGCAGGTCGATCGGGACCGGGCCGAGTCCTCCCTGTTCGACTCTGACTCGAGGCAGCCGTCCGAGGGCCAGCACATCGATCTCGGTCCAGATCTCCACGGCTCCGTCGCCGTCCACGTCCTCGAGCTTGATCTCCCCGGCGTCCTGCGCGGCAGCGGCAGGATAGAGCCCATCCGGGGAGTCGACGACCACCCGGACCGTCCCGAGCAACGAGACGAGCTGCTGGGGGACGTTGACGTTGCGATCGACCACCAGTGACAGGTCGAGGGCCGGTCCAGCATCAGCTTCGCAGCCGACTGCCCCGAAGAGCGCCCCCAACATG
>JAUVBO010000331.1 GCA_030591195.1 Pseudomonadota bacterium | reverse complement strand
CCAACGCCCGATCGCCGCGACAGAGCGCAGCGCCGTGCAGGACCCAGCGCGCTGCACAGTGCGTCACGAGCTGGTGGCAGAGATCTCGCTCGAGAAAGCCGAGTGACTCAAACCAGCTCTCGACCCGCTCGACCTCGATCCCATCACGCAGCAGGCGAGCCGTCGGCTGACTCAGCAGCCGGTAGCGCAGCCACCTCCCCCGCGCCGTGCCCGCCGGCTCGTAGCTCGCGACGAGGGCCTCGACACCCGGCAGCAACCGCCGGTCGTCGACCTCGATGCTAATGTTGGTCCCCAGCGCGCCGCAGGTCACCGTGCAGGAGCGGTCGCCTGGGCTCACTCTTCGCTCGACGGCGTGCTGGTGCCCGCCGCGGCCGCCGGCTCGCAGCTCGACGGCGCGCAGGTGCTCGGCTCGCACACGACCCTGATGGTAGGCGCTGTCGTGCCTTTGCAGGGGGGACAGTCGGGGTCTCCTTGCGGGTGATCCACGCAGGGAGGACAGGACGACTGCCCGGCGATCGCATCACGGGAGATCAGCAGGGTGCCGATGATCGCCGGCGGGACGTAGACCGCGGCCCGGAGCAGGGAGCGCCGGGCGCGAAACTCGGGCGTCTCGTCCTCGCTCGTGTCTTCGGTTCGACGTGGCTCGTCGTCGCGCAACAACACTCGCTCCTTGCGATCAATATATAGCACACGGACCCGTTGCGAGCGCTCGCCCGGCACCGCTATGATCGTCCGGGTCGTACCTTTCGCTACAGGCGACGAGCCGCATGCCGACCGATACCGAGCACCCGCGTCAAGTGCGCCGCCCCGAGCGAGCCTACCAGCTGCTGCTGGCGTTCGTTGGCGGGTTCCACATCATGCTGCTCGAGATGTGCGCCTTTCGCGTGCTTCAGACGACCTTCGGCTCTTCGGTCTTCACCTCGGGCGTGCTGCTGACCCTGGTCATGACCGCGCTGGCCGCCGGCTACTGGCTGGGCGGTCAGCTATCGGAGCGCTGCTCGTCGATCCGCCCGCTGCTGCTGACCCTGCTCGTCGTGGTGCTCCACGTCCAGCTGGTCGACGTCCTGCTCGCCGAGGCGGTGCTCGACTGGCTCTTCGGCATGCGCTCGGAGCTGATCCTCCAGTCGACGAGCGCGGCCCTGCGGGTTGGCCTGCCGGTGGGCCTCGCCACGCTGCTGCTCTACGCGCTGCCGATGGTCCTCCTGGCCCAGATCACGCCCTTTCTGATCGCGCGCGCGACCGAAGCGCCCGCGGCGAGGGCTGGTGGCGCGGGCTCGATCGCCGGCCGCCTGATGGCCGTGGCGACTGCCGGCGGCATCGCTGGCACGATCGTCGCGACCTTTCTGCTGATTCCGCGGCTCGGGATCCGCGGCTCGTTGGCGGTCTTGACCGTCTCGCTGCTCCTCGTCGTCGTGCTCGGGTGGGTGGTGCCCTACGGCGGCACCACCCGCGCGCAAGCAGCCGCGCTGGCGCTCGTCGTCGCCTCCTCGGCGACCTTCTGGATCGATCGCCCGCGCGCCGCAGGGCTGATCCTCGAGCAGCAGTCGCTCTACGGCAACATCAAGGTCTACCGCCGCCGGGACCACGCGGGACGGTCATTCCTGGTCTACGCGCCGAGCCGGCGTTACCTGCACAGCCTCTCGTACGAGGACCATCCGCTGCTGAACCACTACCTGCTGCAGTCGATCAACATTGGCATCGCGCTCGACGCGCGGCGGTGGCTGGTGCTCGGCGTCGCCGGCGGCGCCGTGTTCAACACGCTACGAGCCTGGCGTCCGGACCTCGAGCTGACGGGCGTCGACATCAACCCCGCAGCCCTGTCGATCGCGCGCCGGACCTTTCGCGTCCCCGCGAGCGTCGAGCTGGTCGCGCAGGACGCGCGGATGTTCCTCGCCGACACCAAGCGGCGCTACGACGTCATCTTCGTCGACCTGGCCCAGGGCGAGCACCTCCCCGCTCACTGCAGCACCCGCGAGTTCTTCGCGCTGGTGCACCGGCGACTGAGCGAGGGCGGGGTGATGACGGTCAACACCAACCTCGACAACCCGCCGCCGTCACCGGCCGCCAGACCACCGATCCCGAGCGCCTGGCACTTGCACGCGGCGATCCACGATGCCGGCTTTCGCGCGGTCTTTCACAACGACACCTTCTTCAACGGCAACGTCTACGCCTTCAAGCGGGAGATCTCTCATCTCCAGCTCCAGGAGCGGCTCAAGCGCGCGCTCGAGCGCTCGGGGCTGGATCCGAACATTCGGGCCTCGCTCGCTGCGACCTACCTCAAGACCGCACCGCTGCACCGCACCAGCTTCCGACCCTTCAGCGACGACTGGGCGCCGAAGACCCTGCTCCACCGCAAGTCAAGCCGGGCAGCCTTCGCCGCCAGCGTCCGGGCCTCGGTCAGCGCTGGCGAGCCCAGGAGCGACCAGTCGCGCATCCGCCGCAGCTACCTGGCGCACGCGGCCAAGAACCCTGGCTTCTTCGCGGTCCCGACCTCTCCCGGTCGGCGCGCTTTCTGCCGCGAAGTAGGCGACCTCCTCGAAGATGGCGGCGGCAGCATCGCCGAGCTGGCCACCTACGCGGTGGATCCGCTGTGCGAGGGGACCGGCCCGCCGCGACACCGAAAGCTCCTTCGCAGCTACCTCGATGGGCTGCGCCTCTACCGCAGCCTCGCGATCGACCGCGCGCTGGGCCCGCTCTTGCGGGCGATCGAGGCGCTGGACCACCGTCGACCCCGATCGCTGCGGTGACTGAACACGGGCTACTGCAGGGTATGCAGCGGCTTGGCGGCCGCTCTTGCATCCCCCCGGCCCCAAGGGGCTGAGGTGCTTCAGGCGCGCTCGTTGGCCCCTGCGCCGTGCTCGCGCTGCCAGGCCTGCCAGAAGGGGCAGAACCGGCCGTGGACCTGAACCAACTGGCCGAAGAGGCTCTCCGGGTTGGCGCGCGCATAGCGGCACGCCGGGCACAGATCACACCGCTTCGCCATCAGCTTCGAGACCGGTCCGCCCGGTTGCTTGACCCAAGCCAGGGCTTCAAAGAGCTGCTTCATGACCGTTCCTCCTTCGCAACGGCGGCGCGAACGCTACGGTCACTGGCTATCAGGCACCTTGATCCGCTGCAGGTGCAGGCACCAGGCGGCGAGCTCGCCGGCGAAGGTGTCCTTGATCCGAATCGTGAAGTAGGCCTTGCCCTCGGGATCGTCGTCGTCGCGCACGGTGAGGAACCAGGCCTGCTGGCTGCCGTCGGGCAGACCCCAGCGGAGGTTGACCCCGGGCGCCACCGGAAGTCGCGACGGCACGTCGCCGCCGGCGAAGCGCGCCTTGGCCATCTCGAGCAGCTGGCCCTGCTTGTCGGCCGGGTAGTCGTCCTTGACGAACCGGGCGTAGGCGCCGAAGACCGAGGGCGCCTCCTCTCCCTGGCTTGTCAGCTGATCCAGCATCTGCTTGAGCGTGTTTTCATCCATCGACAGAGCTCCTTCTGGGCCCGACACGGCTCGGCCAGTGCCCGGGCGTTCCACGTCGCGGCAGAGCCGTAGCAAGAAAGCCCCCCTCGAGGCAAGCCGCCGCGTGGCTGCGTGCTATGCTGTCCGGCGATGACCGTGTCCGCCGCCCAGGCCGAGGACCTCGGCGACGCTGCCCGCGCCATCGCCACGGCCGAGCACCTGCTGGTGACCGCCGGCGCGGGCGTCGGCGTCGACTCGGGGCTGCCCGACTTCCGCGGCACCGCGGGCTTCTGGCAGGCCTACCCGCCGTACCGCGACCAGGGCCTGTCGTTCTCGAGCATGGCCGACCCGCGCTGGTTCGCCCAGGACCCCGAGATCGGCTGGGGGTTCTACGGACACCGGCTGAACCTCTACCGGGCAACACAGCCCCACCGAGGCTTCGGCATCCTGCTCGACTGGGCCCGCGCCAAGCGGAGCTTCTTCGTCTTCACCTCCAACGTCGACGGCCAGTTCCAGCAGGCGGGATTTCCGCCCGACCGGATCTACGAGGTCCACGGCAGCATCCACCACCTGCAGTGCACCACGCCCTGCTGCGACGAGGTCTACTCGGCCGACGGCACCAAGGTGCTGGTCGACGACCAGACGATGCGCGCCCGCGCGCCGTTGCCGACCTGTCCGCGCTGCTCCGCCCTCGCCCGGCCGAACATCCTGATGTTCGGAGACTTCGCCTACCTCTCGACCCGCGACCAGGGCCAGGCCGCGCGCTACCGCGACTGGCTCACCGGGGTCGGCAGCGACTCGCTAGCGATCGTCGAGGTCGGCGCCGGATCGGCGATCCCGACGGTGCGCTACGAGGGGGAGCAGCTGCTGGGGTCGCACGACGGGACGTTGATCCGGATCAATCCACGGGAGGCGCAGGTCCCGGGCGGTAGCCGGTGTGTGGGCATCGCCGCCGGCGGCCTCGAGGCGATCGAGCTGATCGAGGCCGCACGGCGCGACGGCTGAGCGGTCTTGGCGCCGACGACAGAGAGGATTTGTCTCGTCGGGCCAGTTTGCCCTAGAATGCCCAAATACTCGCCTCCAGCAGGAGACGGAGATGTCTGACATCACGCCAGAGCAGGCCAGCTCGCCCACGGAACGCGAGCGGCGCCGCTGGGCTCGCAAGGAGTTGATCCTCCTGCTGCGGGTCGTTGACAGCGATGGGGTGGAGATCGGCGAGGTCGGCGATCTGGCCCTCGGCGGCATGTCCCTGGTGACCACGCCGCAGACGGTGGCCGCGGTGGGCGACGAGCTGTCGCTGTGGATCGAGCTCCCGTCCTCGATGTCCGAGCGCGGGCCGCTCGAGGTCCACGGCGTCTGCCGCTGGGCCGGCCAGGAGTTGATCGGCGGACACCTCCGCTGCGGTATCGAGTTCACCGGCGTCGAAGAGCGGACCCACTCGCTGCTGACGCGCCTGATCGGCCGCTTCGTCGGCGAGGTCAGCTGGGAGCTGCGCCGCGAGGCACACGAGCTGGTGGTCTTGCTCCGCGGCTCGCTCGACGAGAAGGGCGCGCTCGGCGACCTCGCCCGCGAGCTCGAAGATCCGGTCTGCATCGACCTCGCCGACCTGATGCGGATCAACTCCCGCGGCGTCAGCATGTGGCTCCGTTTCCTCCGCAGCCTCGGCCGCCTCGACCGGGTGTCGCTGCGCCGCTGCTCCGCCCCCTTCGTCGCCCAGCTGAACATGGTCGCCAACTTCAACGGCCACGCGACGATCCGCTCGGTGATG